>JAUIJJ010000020.1 GCA_030431385.1 bacterium
TGCTACAATGCGCGACGTTTTATTTTCGGGGTAAGCATGTCGTTATTTCTTCTTTATTTAGTGGTCGGCGCTTTTGCCGGTCTGCTCGCAGGCCTATTCGGCATCGGCGGCGGCATGGTGATTGTGCCGGTGTTAATCTTTAGTTTTATGGCTATTGGTGTTTCACCGGAAATTCTCACGCATATGGCAGTGGCCACCTCACTTGCCAGCATTGTTTTTACATCGATTAGTTCGGTGTGGGAGCATCATCGTAATAAAGCCATTATTTGGCGAATGGCAAAGCTCATGACGTTAGGCTCGGAGGTTTCGGTGATCGTTTCCGTCTCGATCTCCATGGCTTCGAAGTTGTAGAGGAAGGTCTGGACAAGGTCGGGTCGGACGATTGAACGCTGGGCGTTGGGTAGAGTCGCCGCCCAGCCGCTCGTGACTTTTTCAAAGGCCACGCGCTGCCCCTGAGTTTCGAAGTAGAAGCTGTCAACTTGTGCTGCCAGACCGGGCAGAATCCTGTTTTCTTCGAAGTCTTTGCGGAACTGCATGGCGTTGACTTTACCCCGGAAATCCATTTTCCAAAGGGACTGGTCCTGTGTTCGGAGAACGTAGGTTTGCCCCTCGCCGGTGTCGGTGCGGCCGAAGATGAAACCCTGCGGGCTGCCGTCCTTTCCGGAGACGCTGACGTGATACGAATCATCCACGATGCCGTAGCGTAGACGGTCCTCGCGGGCTAGCTTCGGCTCGACGAGTTGCATGGCCTGCATCGCAGTGATCGTTTGGAAGTAATCAGCGATGCGATCTGCGCGCGTCGGAACGCCGGGGCGGTCTGCGAAAATCCACTCGCCCATGGTGTTGATCATCATAACCGACGATCCGGCGGAGTAGATTTCCAGCTGTGTGATTTCCTCGGGCGCGAGCCAGATGAATCGCTTCGTCCCCCATTCGAGCGGCGGCCGAAAGTAGTCGGTGAGCAGCGAGGCCGGGACCGTGCCGATCATGTTTTCGGAATTCTCGACAACGAACCGATCGCGGCTGCCGACGGGAGTTCCAATGCTCATGACGGGTTTTTCATCCACGTGAATCGTCGCCACGGGCGAGTCCAAACCGAGCTGCGCGGTGGAGCTGGTGGGGTTGTCGATGATCTCGACGAACTTCGCAGCGTTGAGGTTGAACATCACGCGATCAATGAGCGTGGTGTCCGCAGGGAGCGATTCTCCATCGTGGTCGATGGTCCACCCGGAGCCGGACTCGTTGCGCACGGCAGTGAATTGCTGAACTCGCGTGTGGATGTCGATGGTCTGTGCTCGTTCGACGGGAATGCGAACGATGGTGCGATCTCTGAGAATCTCGTAGTTCTTGAGCGACTGTTTGTAGAACCACTCGGAGATTGTGAAGACGTCCTCGGTTCCCTCAAGCATGGCATAGACGCGACCGAACTCGTAGGGCTGGCTTCCGAAGAGAAGCGTGTGTGTCAACGCAGAGCCGTCGTCCTCGCGAAGGGAAATCGTGACCGATGCGGCAGGGTCGTCGAGGCCGTATTCGGCCAGGTCGTCGGCAACGAACTGCGAGTGACGCTTCGCGCCGCGCAGGTTTTCCAGCCAGGTGTTGATGATTGATCCGTTGGCCGACTCGTTGCCGGGTTCGGTAATCATCCAGTCGTCGGAATCGAGGCCGCTCCGTTCGACGCGGATGACGCCGCCGTCGGAACGAAACTCAATCAGGGTAGCGGTCTCGGGGTTTTGCCAAATGACGCGCTCGTCCTGGAGGCTCTGCATGATCGCGCGTTCCACGTTGTCGACATCCCAAAGGAAGAAGCCAAAGAGAACGACTGCACAGATCGCGGCGATGATCGGCTTCTTGAGGGTCATCGTGTCCGCCTCCTCGCCAGCGTCCACGCAGTTCCACCGAGAAGCACAGCCAGCCCGATGAGGAGGAAGAGTCCGCCGACCGCATAGAGATGAGTGGAAGTCAGCGAGACCGGCGTGCTGCGCAGCATGCGCGGCGGAATCTTGAGAAGGTCGGCGCGCTCGCGCAGCCAGTTGAGGCTCTGAATGACGAACACTCCGGCGGTTTCGTTTTGGATCAGGTAGCGGTCAGTGAGCGCGTCGGTATCGCCGAGAACGACGACTTTCATTGCGTTGCCGTAGCGCCCTTGCGGCGTGGGGCGCTCCGCGGCGAGGGCGACGAAACGGACTCCTCGCTCGGCGGGATCATCGGGCGGCGAGATTCGGCGGATGCTGCGGATGTCGCCGGCGGGCTCCGTCCATACCTGATCGGTCGTTCCCAAGATCGCCTCGACAACAAGATCGATGTCCTTCTGCGGAGTGCCTGCGAGAGGACGCGCTTCGAGCAGCAAGAATGGTGTGCGTGGAGTCGCGAGCGCGATTGGGTGGTCGCTCCATTGGACGAGCGGCGTGAAGTTGCTGTTACTCTGAGAGACGGCAATGGGGTCGACGATGATGTCGTTGATCGGGGTGATTCCCGCCGTCTTGGTCAGAAGGCCTTCCAGCTCTTTCATCGATGCGCCGGGGCGAAGGAGCGGGTCCATCAACACCAGCAACTTTCCGCCCTGAAGCAGATAGTTCTCGAGGAGGCTGATCTCGAAGGGGAAGAAGTCCGTTGTCGGACCGGCAATAACTATGGCGGCGGCGTCGTCTGGGAGCTGCCCTTCCATCAGGCGAACCTGACGAACGGGGAGGGTGGCTTCCTTGATCAGTTCGGTCAGAACGTGAAGCGACTTGTCACCCTCGGTAAGCGCGCGCTCGCCGTGGCCGACGGTGAAGTAGATGGCCTTGTGTTCCTGGAGGACGGCGCGGACGAGCGCATTTGTAAGTAAATGTTCACGTACATTCTGGCCCGCGCGGAGCTGCCCCACGCTGCGCTGGAGGATGGTTCCATCTTCGGCCATGGATGTGACGAAGAAGGTGCCATCTTCCACGCTGACGTCAGATCGCTCGCGAAGTACTTGAGCCGCCTGATCGGGGTCGTAGATCGAGAACTGAATCTCCGGCGCCTCGCGGCTGTAGCTTTGAAGAAACCTCTTCAGTTCCTCATGCTCTTCGCGGGGTGCGAAGATCTGGACGATGAGGCTCTGTCCCGCAGGTAGATTCTCCAGGAAACTGAGAGTCTGCTGCGAGAGCGTGTGGACACGATTGCTGGTCAGGTCGAACTTGGCTTCGCGGTTGGCGGAGATCAGATAGACAAGCGCCACGCAGAGTACGAAGAACACCGAGTACGCAGCGGAAATGAGTGTCTGCCGCCAGTTGACGTCGCGGAGCCATGCAAGCCCGCCGATGAGTGAAATCAGGGCGAGGCCACCGAGCGCGAAATGCCATGGCAGAAACTGACCGTGGATGATGCCAAGCGCGAGGGCGGCGATCAGACCGCCAAACCCGAGCACGACCGGAACCAATCGAAGGAACGTGGAGGAGTTCTGCGCCATTATGCCCTCCACCTTGCGGCTTCGAGCCACCGCGCGGTCAGGAACAGAAAGATCGCCGTGAGGCCCACAAAATACATCACATCCATCGGCGCGAGAAGGCCGTCGAGAATCGCTGTCAGGTGTTCGTTCACGGAGAAATGGCGGACCATGTCGCGGAGCCAAGCCTGCGGCAGGTCCTCGATCACGATGTCGGTGAGGACCAGCAGGAACAGACCCACGTAGCTGATTACGGCGGCGATGACTTGCGACTCGGTGAGTGAGCTACAGAAGAGGCCGAATGCCACGTAGGCGGCGGAGCTCAGCAAGAGGGCGATCGCGCTCCCCACGATCACGGCCCAATCGACGGTGCCGAGGAACGAGGTGACGAGAGGAAACAGAAGCGTCAGCAGCAGATAGATCAACATAGCGGCGACGGTTCCGAAAAACTTTCCGAGGAGAAGCGCCCAGTCGGTCATTGGAGTCGTCTGCAATAAATCGAGAACACCGCTGGATCGGTCCTCCGCAAAGCCACGCATGGTGAGCAAGGGGACCTGAACCAGAAGGAAGAAATGGACGACGAAGAAGGTCGGGCGAACGACGCTGGCGGTGACGTTCACCGTCATTCCCTCGGCGCCCTGGGCGAACTGGTATAGTGTGACGACAAAAATCCAAGCAGCGAGAAGGAAGAACACTCCCGACAGCACGAAGAAAAGCGGGTTGGTGAGCAGCGCGGAAAATTCGCGCCGCGCGACGAGCCACACTGTCCGTGGAAAGTTGCTCATGAGGGGCGCTTTCCGATGGCGCGAAGGAAGACGTCTTCCAAGCGCGCGGAAGCTGCCCGGAGCTCGATGAGCTCTAGCCCGGCGCCGACGACTTCGCGCGCGATTTCCGCGCGGGGGTCTGTCTTACTCTTGGGGCGAAGGGCGCCCTGCCAAGTCTCCCCCACCCGCCGAATGTCGCAGGAGCCGAGGGGTTGAAGAATCTTTTCGAGGGGCGCTCTCTCGCCGCGCACGGCTACGATGATCTCGCGCTTTTCCTCGCCAATGAGGCTCTCCGGCGTTCCCTTTGCGACGATGCGCCCTCCGGCGATGATTACGACTCGCGAGCAGGTCATTTCGACTTCGGGAAGGATGTGCGTCGAAAGGATCACCGTGCGCCGCCCGGCCATGGAGCGAATCAGCTCGCGCACGTCGTTGATCTGCGAGGGGTCGAGGCCGGCGGTTGGTTCGTCGAGGATCAGGACCTTGGGGTCGCCGAGCAGCGATTGCGCAATGGCAGCGCGCTGGCGGGTGCCCTTGGAAAGATTTCGCAGCAGGCGTCGACGTTCATTCTGAAGATTGACGAGGTCCGTCGTGCGTTCCATCTCGCGCTTGGCTTCGCGGCTGGAGAGCCCGCGGATGCCTCCCATGAACTCAAGAAATCCTGCCAGAGTCATCTCGTCGTAAACGGGAGCGCGTTCGGGACAATAGCCGATCAGCTGCCGGACCTTTTCGTTTTCGCCTTGAACGTCGAATCCACCGACGCGCGCACTGCCCGCCGTGGGCCGGGCGAGGCCGGTCAGGATGCGCATGGTCGTCGATTTCCCTGCGCCGTTCGGCCCGAGGAACCCGAGCACATCACCCTCACCCACCTCAAAACTGAGGCTGTCGATGGAGAGTGTTGGCCCGTAGGTTTTTGTGAGATCGCGAACCTGAATCATATCCAGGTGGCGCCGCTTTCGTTAGAGCTTGGAGATGATGGTCGATACAAGGTTACAAAACTTATCGCTGACTTGGCGCCCGGTTTCCATGACTTCCTCATGGGTCGTCTCCGCGTCGGTCTTGAGCACGAGGGAATTGGTGAGCACTGAAATCCCAAGGACCCGCGCACCGGCGTGCGTTGCCGCGATGCACTCGGGGACGGTGCTCATGCCGACGGCGTCGGCAAACTGGCGGAGCATCTGGACTTCTGCCTGGGTCTCATAAGACGGGCCGAGATTTCCCCAGTAAACGCCCTCGCGGAGGAGAATTCCCAAGTCCAAGGCAGTTTCCCGGGCGACCTTCTGTAGCTCGCGGTTGTATGGCTCGCTCATGTCGGGAAAGCGAGGGCCCATATCGTCGAGGTTCGGGCCGATCAGCGGGTTCTTGAACATATTGTTGATGTGATCAGTGATCAGCATCAGGTCGCCGACGGCGAACTTTACGTTCAGCGACCCCGCCGCGTTGGAGAGGATCACGGTCTTGACGCCGGCGCGAAGCATCGCCTGAAGCGGCAGCGTGGCGACGCGGACGTCGACGCCCTCGTACAGGTGCTTGCGGCCGCTCATGACCATGATGTCCCGGCCGCCGGCGGTCCCACGCATCAGTTTGCCTGCGTGGCCAACGACAGTGCTCACTGGAAAATTCTTCAGCTTGTCGTAGGAGACAGCCTTCGCGTTTTCCAATCGCTCGCCGAAAGCGCCTAGGCCGCTTCCTGCTACGACGAGGATTTCGGGAATGTCGCCGAAGGCCTCCTTGATCGAGGCTGCTGTCTCGTCGAGGAGCGCGAGGTGCTCAGCTGAGTTATCTGGTATTTCAATCACTTCAAGACGATCCTTGGATGTGCTGTTATTGCGTTGTTTGCTCTTGCGAAACGCGGGACCATGGAGGGCCGGGCCGCGCGCTGGCAAGAGTTATGACTCGGCGATGCGCTTGGAGAGTTTGCGCCAGTTGCCAAGTTCTTCGCGCCACTGGTCTGGATCGAGCCTCAGCATGAGGAAGATTTCGAAGAGCTCGTCGATCATCTGGAACAGGTGCAGCGTGCTCTGGACGCGCATGGAGATGTACTCGTCGCGGTCGGGAATCACAGGCACGGGAATCTTGATGCCGCGCAGGTCGAAAGCATTCCCATCGAGGGAAAACGTCCATGTGTCTTCCACGGCGGTGAAGAGGAACTTGCCTTTGGTCAGACGTTTCCCCTGCCGAAGAGCGGACATGAGCTCTGGGGCGGTTGCTGCTTCGTCGCCGCTCAGGGTGATCTTCTTGGCTTCGTTCAGCTCGGCCTCGAAGAGGAGCGGACCTTGTACGTCGACTTGGAGAGCTGGCTCGATGGTGGGCCGCGGCAGGTCGTCCTCAAGAATGTGGACGAGGAGCCATGTCAGGAAGTCGGGGCCGAGCGATGCGAATCGCTCGAACGCTTCGAGTGGGGCGAGTTCGGCAGCTTCGGCCATTACTTCGCCTCCCCGCCGGCCGGTACAACCGCCGACGCTAATTCAAACTCGCGCTCAAGCCCTTGGCTGGCGATGTACTCGGCGCCACTGAGCGCCGGGAACATGGGCCGCAGCCGCAGATCAAAGGTTGCCTCGAAAATCTCTTGGATCCGCTCGCACAGGGCGTTGGATGTCGCGCCCATGAGGATCACTCCGGCGTTGGTGTCCCAGATTAGCTCGGAAAAGCTGCTGGTGGGCGAGGTTTCCTTGAGCATCTCGATGGTCAGTTGCTCTTCAAGCGCGATACGATGCTGGCGGGAGAGCTTTTTCATTTCCTTCTCACGCTTCACGCGCTCGAAGAGCTCGTCGCGGCGAGCGCGGAACAGGACCGGCGAGAACGCCTTCCGGTCGCGACGCGTCCCGAGATAAATGTAGGGGCGGTCGTAGATGTCCTCGAAGGTGAAGTTCTGCTGGAGCACATTGCGCGGGTTCACCCAGCCGAAGCTTTCCTTCTCACCACGGGAATCATCAATCGGCCTCCATTCATAGCGGCGAACGGCGAGCGTGGCGGTCTGTTCCAGCGTGGCGGGAACCTCGCTGCTGACAACATAACGGCGCACAGAAAGCGCCCCGGACACAAAACCCATGGGCAGGAAAAACTCCAGAAGGGACTCGCGGCCAAATCAGCCGGGCGGCACTACTACGGACCCGCAGGCGCTGGCGTCAAGCCTGTGGGCGGAAACCACGATCAGCCCGCGCGGCTACCCCATGATACCGCCCTTGGTCATTTTGGCGGGATCGAGGAGCTTGGCCAGTTCCTCCGCCGAGAGATCCGTTTGCTCGGCGGCGACGTCCTTGAGCGCGCGCTTCTCCGCATAGGCCTGCTTGGCGATTTTCGCTGCCTTTTCGTAACCGATGACCGGGTTGAGCGTGGTGACCAGAATCGGGTTTTTGTCGATGAGCGCGCTGATGTGCTCCTCGTTGACCGCGAAACCGGCGACTGCCTTGTCTGCCAGCATGACGCAGGCGTTGCCCAAAATGCGGATCGATTCGAGCAGGTTGCGGGCGATCATTGGCATCATCACGTTGAGCTGGAAATTTCCACGCTCGTTACCCACGGCGACGGCCAGATCGTTCCCCATGACCTGCGCGCAGACCATCATCATCGACTCGCAAATGACCGGGTTCACCTTACCCGGCATGATCGAGGAACCGGGCTGCAGCGAGGTCAGCGCGATCTCTGAAAGCCCCGCGATCGGGCCGCTGTTCATCCATCGGAGATCGTTGGCGATCTTCATGAGCGCCGTGGCGGAGGTACGCAGTTGACCGGAAAGCTCGGTCGGCCCATCGAGGGACGCCTGCGCGGCAAAGTGATTGGCCGTCTCGACGAAGGGAAGGCCCGTCTGCTTCTTCAGCTCCGCAGCGACTCGCCCGCCGAACTCGGGGTGAGCGTTGATCCCCGAGCCAACCGCCGTGCCGCCCTGAGGGAGCGCCGCGACGCGAGGCAGCGTCGCCTCGACCCGCTCGATGCACTGGCCAACCTGAAACGCCCACCCGCCCAGTTCTTGCCCCAAGGTCAGCGGCATGGCGTCCATCAGATGTGTCCGCCCGGTCTTGGTGATGTGAGCGACCTCGGCGGACTTCTTCTCCAGCGTCGCCTTCAGGTGCTTCAACCCCGGCAGAAGGACTTCGCTGGCGGAAAGATACGCGGCGACGTGGATCGCGGTCGGGAAAACATCGTTTGAGGACTGCCCCATGTTCACATGGTCGTTGGGGTGGACCGATTTGCCAGCCGCTTCAACTCGTCGCGACGCCAGCGTGGAGAGCACCTCGTTCGTGTTCATGTTCGAAGAAGTGCCGGAACCGGTCTGGTAAACATCGATAGGAAAGTGAGCGTCGTGCTGGCCGGAAATGACCTCATCGGCAGCGGCGGCGATCGCCTCGGAGAGGTCCGCTTCCAGCATACCAAGCTCCGCATTGACGACTGCGGCGGAGCGCTTCACCAAGCCCAACGCGCGGATCAATTCCCGAGGAATCGGGACGCCGCTGACGGGAAAATTATCGACGGCGCGCTGCGTCTGCGCACGATACAGAGCCTCCGAAGGCACCTTCACTTCGCCCATTGAATCTTTTTCTACACGAAACTCACTCATATCCTGATTCCTGTCCCAAATGTGAAAGTCGCCATCATTCCAAAGCGCGACCCGTCAGCGAGCTTGAAAACAACCAGCCCGAGGGGGGAAAGGATTTTGTGGATGAGGTCGAGTAAGGAAAAGGCCTCGTGCCCTGTCGAAGCCCTGCGGGTGTGGTTGACGATTGCCGCCAGAAACGCAGGGCCCAATGCCAGCCGGTTCTCCGCTCATTCGCTTCGCACTGGATGCAGGGTTGTAATCGCCGAAGGAGTTGTGTCGAATCTGAGGATCACACTCGCGAAAACATAAAATCCCCCCAGGCGTCTTGGTAGAGTTGCGTGTCGTCTGCCGAGCTGTCTGTCACGTCCATCACCGAACCGACCTGATCATAGTGGAACCAAGAATCTGTCGCCGCGTAGGTGGAATTGTCAATCACGCGATTGCGCAGGATTTGACCGATGACCCTGTTGTCTCCATAGTTCTCGTCGCGGACCACTCAGCTCACCGCTGTCGAAGATGGAACAGCTGCATGAGTGCGGTTTGGGGAAGATCCCGCGACGGTCTAGCTCAGGAATGATATGCCCTCTTTCGCGGTACAAGTATGTAGTGAGAGCGACATACTATAAACCCCACGGTGACATTGTCACGTATCGAGAATCCAAGTAGTGGTTTTTGTGCTATATGACAGTGAATAATAATCTGTGGAGTTCCACATTACACTCAGCCGAAAACCCCTACCTTCAAGTTCGTAAATCCAAGTATTCTGCCCCCACATTGGGGAAGGGTAAGTGCCTAGTTTGCTCAACGCGACGGGGAAACGTCCGTTTGCCTCGTAGAAACGGTGTAGCTTGGTGACTATCTGGTTACCACGGCCCTCAGCGGCCCTTGTCTGGCGTAGCTGTCCCAACGGGACCTGATGTGGTACTGCGGAACTTGTGAGCTGCGGTCTTCCAACTAGCACAAGAACGCTGAATATGGCAGCGAGCAATAGGAGGACGAGAGCAAAACAGTATCGCGCTTTTCTTGAAGCGGTAGGCATCATGGTAGCCCTATCTCTGTAGCAGCACCTTCAAGTGCCAAAGTCCCTTCATTTGCACTGTTTCGACACTTGCGGTAACAGTCCACACCATCACATGCACTTTTCCCGTGCTCTCTACCTACTTGGTTGTTGTGAAAATCTTCTACTTGGTCAGAACTGTAGTTATAGGCTTCCAATTCATGGGCCAATCCTAGCTTCGCTGCCGTCTTCTCTCCACATTTCAGAGTTAAAATACACATAAGCAAGCAGTGTCTCATTGCGTTTTGCTCACTCTTTGGTGAGTTCGCTTGAATCCATCTACCCAAGACGAAGCGCCCCCAAGAACGAATCCTTGTAGGGAAACAGCTCTTTGGCCCATTCAGGACGTCTACCAAACTTGGGGTAAGACCATTAGTGTCGATGTAGAGTGTGGGGCTTGCCTTCCCGAATTCGTACTCATGTTCCGAAAATGCAGGGAGAGGAGCTTCACTTGCAAACATGCCTAACTCGGATTGGTACCATCGTTGATACATATACGTGAGCCCCGTATCCCCGTCGATCTCCTTCGTATTGTGCCCCCAGCGGCTCGTACCGGTTTGCCAGTGGCCGGAGGTCCAGTCGGGCATGGGGTTTCCCCAAGCGTCTTGGTAGAGTTGCGTGTCGTCTGCCGAGCTGTCTGTCACGTCCATCACCGAACCGACCTGATCATAGTGGAACCAAGAATCTGTCGCCGCGTAGGTGGAATTGTCAATCACGCGGTTGTGTTGAATGTGGCGAATGGCGCCGGGGTTGGGGGTGTTGTGCCGAATTAGAGGATCTTGGTGATGGCGATGAGTAGGACGAGCCAGACTCCGTAGAAGAGGAGGAGGATTTCGGTGGCTTTGCTTTCGAGGACTTCGACCATGCCCATGACGATCATTCTGGCGGAGAGGTAGAAGACGGCGAGGCCTGTGAAGAGTTTGAGCCCGATGTAGAGGGGGAAGAGCCAGAAGGCGGTGAAGAAGAGCGTCGGGGGGATGAAGGAGAGGAGCGCGGCGCAGGCCATGAGTCGCGGTTTCGAGACGTCGTCGATGCCACAGCTCTTGGCGCTGAATCGTAGCATCATGCCTCCGAGCAGGAACCCGAGGATCATGGCGAGGGCGATTGCTTTGATTCCGATTTTTGTGCTGTAGATTTGAAGGGCTTCGAAGACTGTCTGGTTGCCGGGGTCACCGCTCACGTCGAGGGGGTCGGCGGAGGAGAAGCCCTCCTCAGAGTCTTGGACGATGCGCTCGAATTCGTTGGCCGGCGCCGGCGGGGGAGGGCGCTTGAAGGGGTCCTGGTACTGGAAGTCGAGCTCTTCCTCAGTGAAGTCCCAGTTGGAGGGGTCGGTGGGGTCGGCGATCGGTTCATTGGGGGCGCCGAGCGGGGGCGCGAGCGTGAGGGACGCGATCCGCCGGGCGTCGATGGAGGTTTGGTCCTGTCCGATGGCGAGGGTTGCCGCGAGAAGACACTGCTGATCCTGCCAGTTGATCTGGTGGAGGGTGGCGTTGAGGTATTCCTCGCCGTTTGCGAGGGAGAGGTGCCCGGCGCGGCCTGCGGGAACGGGAGCGAGGTCGGCGGGGTCGCGGAACTCGATGCGGAGGAGTTCTCTCGGGGTGATGGCGTGGGTTTCGCGGGAAAGCTCGGTGCCCTGCCAAATCCGGTAGGTGAAGACCGCAGAGGCGTTGTCGACCGCGAAGTGGTCGACGTGGACTTCCATCTGGTCGCCATTGGGCAGAAACAGCCTGTCGGCCCGCACGGCGTGGGGCAGCAGCACCAGACAGATCAGGATGATGGCTCTGACCAATTCCTCGCCTTTCGCTTTCCTCTGGGAAGTCTCGACAGGGGACCACAGGTGCCGTGTGCGACCAATGGGGATTTGCTGGGGAGTGCGTTTTGATCTGAAGGCACGGGGTGCTCATCTTTCGTCTGGACCTCTCAAATCGCTCCATCTATAAACGATCAATCGATACAGCAGTGCCCGAGACGGACAGCGGGCGGGGGATTCGCGAGACTTTGAAGCTCATCGAAAAGAAGATCGCAGCGCGGTTGCTAAAGAACGGCGGGCTGACCGAGCGCGACCTCGAACGTGGTCTCGCTATGTACACGGGAGAGGTTTCGCTGACGGACCTGTTGGTTGCGCGTGGGTTTATCAATTCTGTGGCGGCGTGCCGGGCCATTGCCGAGGCGAACGGATTCCAGTTCATCGCACTCGATGACGTGGAGCCCCACGAAGATGCGCTGGCGATGCTCACCGCTGACCAGGCGTGGCGAATGCATGTGCTGCCGATCTGGCTGGAAGACGGCAATCTCACGATCGCCATGGGCGATGCGTCGAATGTGCTGGCTCAAGACGAGCTGCGCATCAAGCTCCGCTGCCCGATTGTGACGCTTATCGCCGAGCCTGCGGCGCTCGAAATCGCCCTCCAAAATTTCTACGGCCCGCCCACTGGGAGGGACAGCTACCTGAGCAGTGATCAGGTCCGCGTCGCGCGGATGGAAACCGAGGCGGAGGAGAACAGCACGGCGGACTTTGACAGGCGCTCGACGCAGCTGATCGAGATGCCAGACGACTCCCAGCTCAAAACGCAGGAAGTTTCGACCGATCAGGATCTGACGCAGCCACAGACCGTTGCTCAGGACGCGGCGACGATGGAGTCGCTGCCGAAGACGGTCTCAGACAAGACGGAGATCACGCCCCCGCAGCAAGAGACACCAACCGAGCCGGAGGCCGTCCCGGAATCGGACGAGCGCTCGTCGTCGAGCTCCGGCGAAACCCCGCGTATGGATGCGGAGCAATTTGACTCCCGCGAGGAGATCGCGTCGAGCACGGGGAACAATGTCATCATCGGCGACCCGAAATCGCACCGCGAGTTTCAGAGGCTGGCGCGTCAGCTCCGGCGCACGGGCGACGAGCCGGGCGGGATCTCCAAAATCGAAACCAAGATGTTCGAGGAGGCTTCCACCGAAGCCCTCTATCAGTTTGAAACGCGGCGGATGGAAAGCGGCGCCTACGAAGTTCCGAAGGTCTCCCCGGTCGCGAAGGAAGCTCCCCATCCCAGCGATCCCCCCGCCATCGACATCGTCAGGAAGATCATGACGGCAGCGATCGAGGCCCGGGTGGAGGAAGTCGAGTTTACACCGCTGGAGCAGTCGGTTCGGCTGCGCAGGCGCGTGAGCGGCGTTTGGGAAGCGATGCAGCCGTATCCGTTGCGCCTTCACGAAAACGTGATCCTGCGTTTGCGCCGCATCGCGAATCTGGAAGATCGGCAGGACGACCTCTCCGTCGAGCACCAGTTCCAGTTCCCAACTGGGAAGGGAGACATACTGTGCGTGGCGTGGTTTGAATCGACGCTCCACGGCGAGCGGGCGCTGCTCCGCCTGCCGGAGAACATGCCACTCATGTCGAACCCGTTGATCAGCGTCGGCGTCCCGCAGGACCTCGTGATCGAGCTGCGTGACCGGCTTTCGGGCAGCGGCGGCGGCTTGCTCATGATGAGCGGGCCGGGACCGCGCACGCTCAATCGGCTCTACGTGAGCCTGATCCGGAGCCTCGCCGCTTCTGGGCACAACGATGTGCTGTCGCTTGAGCGGCCCGTTGAACGTCAGATCCCCGGTGTCACCCAGATCAACTGCCCCAACGAGGACGTGCTGATGGCGAGCCTCGCGAACGCTTCCTTCATGAATCCGGATGTGCTCGCGCTGTCGGCTATCGAGAACGGCACCGTGCTCAATCGCCTCATGAACGTCGCGATTCGAGGCACGGGCGTTCTCTCCTGTTACGCGTCACCAACCTCGAAGCTCGCGCTCCAGTGCTACAAGGCAGCACACGTCGACGACATGAATATCCTGAGGGGCGTGGTCGGGCACCTGCACGTCGAGGAAGCGCACAAGCTGTGCCCTCATTGCAGAGAGGTCATCACCGATGACAGCTCATTGCCAGAGTGGGCGAAGGAGATGCAGGCGGAGTTTTACCAGCCCGGTTCCTGCGATCGCTGCCGCAACACCGGCCATCAAGGAACGGTTTGGCTGACCGAGTTTTACCGCCCCGATCCGGAAGCCTGCGACGGTTCCTTCGAAGCGGTTATCGAGCGCGACCGCGATGTGATTGCCGCCAGCCTCGGAGGCGATATTGACCCCCGCGACTATCCGCTGTGACCAATTGGAGCTCGGCGGAAAGCGCGCTCGACGGAATCGAAGTCTGGGAAGCGATCCGCTCGGCAGTCCTCCAAAACGCGCCGCAAGTCGCGCCACTGCTCGACGCAACCTTGGCGGTGGACTGGCGTTCTGCGCTTCCTCGGGAACGCGCGATTACCGCCCTCGCGAGCATCCTCGATCTGGACATTTCCAAACCGGCAACGCGAAGACAGGCGCGGACGATCCTTCAAGAATTTGAGCGGAGTGGCCTGCTGGATCTTGGCGCGCCTCCGTCGGTCCGAGAGGAAGTCGCCGCCGATTACAGCGCTATCGCCGAAGCCCGCCGGAGCAAGATCGCCCGTGATCTGAGTTACGTCGCGAGCGACGGTTTCGCGCAAGAGTTGGCGAAGGCTCCCGGCCCGCTTGCCGCGCTTGATGTCGTCGAGAAGGCAGCGCTGCTCAAAGGGAAACGCGCGACGCGGTTCCTCCATAGCCTCGGCTTCGACATCGTGATCCTCGACAAACCACGGATCCGGTTCCTCCATCGCATCGGGCTTGTTCGCGAAGTCAAGGACACGCAGCAACATCGCCGAGAGGCGGTGCAGGTGTTCAACGATCTCGCCCAGCGGGCCGCGACGCGGCTGCGCGAGGTCAGCCTGATCCTTGGTGTCTTTTGCGGCGTCGAGGGCGAGTTCCCCGGCGTCGCCTGGTGCGGGACCAAGCCGCGCTGCTCGGAATGCCCGCTCGGCGATAGCTGCGCGTTCGGGCGTTTTGAAAAGGAACGCGCGGCGAAGAGAAACGAACGCGGCAATCTCGCGGATTCGATGCTCGTCGAAGACCGCCCGCGGGAAAAGCTCGCGGCGCGCGGCGCGGAAGTGCTCTCCAACGCCGAACTGCTTGCGATCTTGCTGCGCACCGGAACTGACAAGGAACACGTCGTGGAGCTCTCAAGCCGCGTGCTGCGCACAGCAGGGTCGCTGGAGCGGCTGGGGCGGTTTAGCGTTCAGGAACTGACAGAGATTCCCGGCGTCGGCCCGGCGAAGGCCATCACGATCAAGGCGGCGCTCGAGCTCACGCGGCGCATCTCAAGCGCGCGAACGACAGAGAATCCAGCAATCACCAAGGCGCGCGACGTCTTCGAAATGTTGCGCGGGTTTTACCTCGACCGGAAGAAGGAGCTGTTTATCGCGCTCCTTCTGAACACGAAGAACCGCGTGATCCGGCAGGTGCTCATCAGCGAGGGGACGCTAAACCAATCTCTCGTCCATCCGAGGGAAGCGTTCTCAGAGGCGCTGAAGGACTCGGCCGCCAGCATCATCTTCGCCCATAACCACCCCAGCGGCGACCCAACGCCCTCGCGTGATGACAAGTTGATCACCACACGGCTCGTTCAGGCAGGGGACATCGTTGGCGTAAAGGTGCTCGACCACATCGTCGTCGGCGCGGACAGCTACTACAGCTTCGCCGACGAGGGAAACCTGCGGTAGGGACTCCCCGCCGCTGGCGCTCCCACTTGACAGTTCACCCCTCTCGTTCCCTTACTACCTTCAGCAGTTGATTTGGCCACGGGGTCCGTGGCGGGGGTTGATATATTTGTCTAAGCACACACTTTCACTCTTTCCCATACTCGTTCTCGTCCTTCTGCCGCTGACTCTTTCCGCGCAGCGGGTCGTGTATGTCTCCGAAACCGGCGATGACCTCGCGAACGGCGGGCAGAACGCGCCATACCAGACCTTTCGCCGTGCGCTCCTTGATGATCCCGATGGCATCATCATGGAGGGTGGGCAGTACCAGTCGCTTTCCACGGAGAACGTCGGGTCGGGCACGATCATTTCTGGCGGCTTCAAGAAGCTGCCAGTGACTGGCGGGTTTGATTGGGTTCAGGCCAACGAGCCGACGTTCCTGCTGCTACTCGGCCAGACAGGCTCGCCGGGAATCGTACTCGCGAACCAAGCCGAGCTTTCCAACGTGTCAGTCGTCGGCGGGTTTTACAGTGTGGAACTGAAGGCCGGTGCGCGCTTGAGCGAGGTCGAGTTTCTCGGCGGCGAGTTCGCATCTGTCGTCGTGCGCGAGGAGCATCAAACGCGTGTAGCCTCCATGGAGCGGTGTCGGATTCTCGGCGGCGCTACCGGTGTTCGCATCGACAACGGAGCCAGCCTCATCATGGAGGATTGCCTGGTGGAGAACACTGTCGGGCGCGGCCTGTTCGCGTCGGCAGCGGGGACGCTTTCGGTGACAAACTCAGTTTTTCAAAAGGGCCGGTCAGACGGCTTGGCGATTAGCTCCGGGGGCGTCGTGCTGTTTCGCAATGTCGTATCGAGGCGCAATCAGGGCTCGGGGATTTTGGTGTCGGCAACGGAACCAATCATTCAGGGCTGCCTTCTCGCGCAGAACGATTACGGCATCTATCTCGATCAGACCGATGCCGTCGTCGAGAACTGCACAATTGTCGACAACCGGGTTTCCGGCGTTCAGATGCGTGCTGGAAACGCTTCTGTGCGCGGCAGCATTATTGCCTACAACGAACGCTACGGCGTCCAAGACATCGCGCCCTTTAATCCGGCTTCCGCCATCGGTGGCCCGATGATCGACAACATTTTCTGGGAGAACGCCTCGGGGAGCTACCTCGACAACGGAACGACTCCGGTGCTGACCCTCGACTACCTGCACAACGAATTGGTTAACGGTCCCGGCAGCATGGGGAACAGATTCGAGGATCCCGGGTTCATCTCGGTTGTGGACCATGACTATCGATTGGCCGCGGGCTCGTCGGCGATCGATCAGGTCGTCACGCCAGCGGGGCTGATCACAGACCTCAAGGGGAACTCGCGAACCGTTGAGTCCGTTGGCGTTGGACACGAAACCGACGAGATTACAGACCTCGGCGCCTACGAATGGCAGGACCATTTTGTCACAAACTTCGGCGACCTGTTTTCCGACTCCAGCTTTATCCAGAACCCCTTCGGCGAGGGTGTCATCGAGGTCCAGAAATCACCTGATTGGGAGTTCAATCCAGTCAGCGTTTTCGAACGTGTCTATGTCGATTTCTTCCCGAGTGGTTTCCGCATGTTCAGCCGCCAGAACGGCTCGTTCGGCGGCGTTGCATACCGTCGGCCGGAGCTCGCGCAGGAACTGGAATCCATCGGTATCTTCAAGATTCGTCTCGGGCAGCAGGACATCTCCGGCGGGCCTTCGCCACGTATCCGACTCGCTGGTCCCGGGGGAGAGGTTAACTACTCCTACCTCCTCGGCTACGACGCGGAAAACATCATGCCTACGCAGGAAGGCTCGGTCTACGAGATGGTCGTCGACATGCATCAAGGCGGCTACCGCACATCGCCGCAGGATGCGCCCAGCTCCTACCCGATGGACCTCTTCATCGATCTGCTCGACTTCAACGACCTCCCCTACGAGGTCCCCATCGACGTCACGTACCTGGAAGCCGAGTTCATCGATCGGGAGCTGTACGACATTCAGTTCGGCAGCACGCTGGGGCTTTGGAATTTTAGCAGCGATCTCGACGGCTGGGAGCCGTTCCTCGTTCAGGGCGGAGCGTTCCGCAATCCGATCCTCCGCTACAACGGAACCCAGCGCGCTCTGGAGATGATCATTCAGGGCGATAACACCTTCGGCAGTTGGATCTCTCCCGACGTGTTTTTGCAGCCGGGACAGCCCTACCGAATTGACTTCAAGATTTCGACGGATCAGCCAAACGCAACAGTGCCGGCGATGCGACTCCGCTTCGGCGCGAAGAACTTCGAGTTTTCTCAGGACATCATCGTTGGCGCCTTCACAGAGGGCGGCCTCGCGGCGCCGGCCGACGGAGAGATTCAGACATACGTCTTGTACGGTCGGATGCCTAACAACTGGGACCCAACAGTCCCCATCGCCGTCGTCTTCGATGCGTGGCAGTTCTCGCTCGACAACCGTACCGGGAGCCTGTTCCTCCACGAGGCGACAGTCCGCGTCCCGACCAACTGATAGCGAGCGAAACGCCGCCTAAGCGACGACTTCGAATCCGGCTGCCTTAATCGTCGTCGAGAGCGTGCCCACATCGACTTTCGCCGCGTCGAAAGTGACGACGGCTTCGCCCGTTTCGTGAGAGACTTCCGCCTCCGTGACTCCGTCGACGTTGAGCAGCGCCTTCTCGACGCTCGACGAGCAATTCCCACAGGACATGCCCGCGACTTTCAGGGTCTTCCGATGTGTTTCCATGGCTGAGGCCTTTCCTTTAGCTAATCTTCGATCACCTGAATCGGTGCAAACTTGAGGACAAAATCCTGGCTCCGCCCGTCGTCGAAGGTGATGTAGGCGCGCTGCCACCCGATGCGCCCCTTGATCTCTGTGATGGTCCCTTCGCCGAGGATGTCGTGGCGGACGCGCTGGCCGACAGAGAGCGCAGCGCCGCGCATCGAGCGGCCTTGCGTGTTCTGCGCCCGGCGCCCGAAGATTCGCTGCGTCGCCATTGGTTGATCGAGCGGTGTGAAGATGTCATCGTCGCTCACGACGCGCCGCTCGCCGTCGTCTGGGCGACTGCCTCCAGAATCCGGGACACGGTTCCAATTGAGGGGAAACTCGCGCAGCAACATGCGCTCGCTGTCCTCGTCGAAGACCGAGGTCGGTAGCTCGCCGAGGAAGTGCGAGGGTTCCTTCCGCCCGTTGAAATCCCGATGGCGCGTTATAGCGCTGCAAAACGTGACGTGCGCCCGCGAGCGCGTGATGGCGACGTAAAACAATCGGCGCTCTTCTTCCAGCGCCGCCGGGTCACCGCCTTCGATCGAGCGCATTGTCGGGAAAACGTACTCCTCCAGACCGACAATGTAGACGTGGTCGAATTCCAGACCCTTCGCATTGTGGATGGTTAGAAGGTTGATCTTTGGCTTCCCGTCGTTCTCGGTGTCTCGCGCGGAATCGAGAGACATCGTCGTCAGAAATTCGGCGAGCTGATGCTCCTCTCGCTCGGGACGGAACTCCTTGAGCATCGTCTCCAACTCATCGATATTGCCGAGCCGTGACTCGCCCTCGAGGGAGTTCGGATCACCAATGCCGTCCTGCTTATAGTTCGTGTCGGTCAGGATTTGCGTGAGGACTTCTGACGGGTCCTGGTCGCGAGCCATCGACACCCACTTTGCGATGGCAGTAACGAACTTTTCCAGCCCGGACTTCGCGCGGCCCTTGATCTCGCCGCTCTTGAGCAGCGATTCCGTTGCCTCGTAAAGAGACGTGCCAAAGCGCCCGGACTCCGTCGCGATACTTGCCTGGGTTTTTGCGCCGACGCCCCGCACCGGGCGATTGACGACTCGTTCAAAAGCGAGATTGTCGTAAGGGTTCACCGCGAGTCGCAGGAAGCTTAGAAGGTCCTTGATCTCGTGGCGGTCGTAAAAGCGAATACCGCCCACGATCCGGTAGGGGAGGCGGAACTTGCGCAGCTGATCCTCCACCGCGCGGGAAAGCCAGTGACTGCGATAGAAGACAGCGATCTCCTCTGGCGAGACGCCATCGATCTGAATGAGCCGTGTCGCTTCCTGAGCGATGCGACGGGCTTCCTCCTCGCTGTCGGCACAGCGGAGAAACGCCAACTTCGGTCCCTCATCCTTCGTTGTGAACAGTTCCTTGCCAATGCGTTGAGTGTTATGCTGGATAACCGTGCTGGCGGCTTTCAGGACGTTGCCGGTGGAGCGATAGTTGTGCTCCAGCTTGACGATCTCCGTGCCTGGGAAGGCTTTCTCGAATTCGAGGAGATTGCTGATCTCCGCCCCACGCCACGAGTAGATCGACTGATCCTCGTCGCCGAC
>JAUIJJ010000372.1 GCA_030431385.1 bacterium
TGCCGAGCGGAGTAACGACCTCTACGACGTCGCGCGCCGAGTCCTGAAGTTCCTTGGTCAGATTAAGTACCCGGCAGCGAGCGAGCGCGCGCAGGGGTGCATCATCGTCGCGAACGATCTGGGGCCTTCCGAAACGGCCCAGCTGAGCCGCGATCAGATTTCAGGGTTTTGCACGAATTCCGGCGGGCCGACCAGTCACACCGCCATCATGGCAAAGGCGCTGGGGCTGCCCGCAGTCGTCGGCCTCGATTACATCACGCACTACGTCAGAAACAACGACACGATGATCATCGACGGCACGGAGGGGAAGGTGATCCTTCACCCGACGCCGGAGGAGATCCAGCAGTACCGCGACCGCGCTAAGGAGATCTCCCGCGACCGCGAATTGCTTGAGCGCTATCGGGACCTCGCCGCGGAGACGCTCGATGGCGCTGGTATCTGCCTTGAAGCGAACATCGAATTTGCTGAAGAAATCCCGAAGGTTCTCGAACAGGGCGCCGAGGGCATCGGCCTGTTCCGAACCGAGTACTTCTTTATCGAGCGGTCGAGCCTTCCCACAGAAGACGAGCAAGAGGAAGCGTATTCCTCTGTGGTCAACGCCATGGGTGACAAGCCGGTGGTGTTCCGGACTTTGGACGTAGGCGGGGACAAGCTCGCGATCAGCATTCCGATCCCGCCGGAACATAACCCGTTCCTCGGTCTTCGGGCGCTGAGGCTTTGTCTCGCGTACCCTGAGATTTTTCGCCGCCAGCTTCGCCCGCTGTTCCGCGCCGGGCACGGCCGCGAACTGAGGATCCTGCTTCCGATGATCTCCAGCATCGACGAGATTCGGAAGGCGAAGGTCATCATCGAGGAAGCTCGCGTGCAGGTGAAACGCAACGAGCAGAAGTCGCCGTCGAAGTTATTGATCGGAGCCATGATCGAGATTCCGTCGGCAGCGCTTCAGGCGGACGTGCTCGCTCGTGAGGTGGACTTCTTCTCCATCGGCACGAACGATCTGATCCAATACACGCTTGCAGTCGATCGCGTGAACAAGATGGTCGGGCACTTGTACCAGGAGACCCACCCGGCGGTACTGAAGCTGATCCGCAAGGTAGTTGTCGCGGCGGAGGAGGCAAACATCCCGCTTTCCGTTTGCGGCGAAATGGCTGGGGACCCGTACCTCTCGCTGATCCTTGTCGGGCTAGGTGTGCGGACTTTGAGCATGAGCCCACAGCTGCTGCTGCCGGTGAAACGCGCCATTCGCGGGGCGGATGCGGCGAAGCTGCGAGAGCTGGCAGACCGTTTGCTTACTCTTAGTTCACCGATGGAAGTTCGCGAGGTTCTCGCCCGCGAGCTCCCCACGGCGTACAGAGGCTCCCTCGAAGTAAAGCTTCCGACACTCTAAAGATTCGCGAAAGTTTATCATGAGCACCATCACGATTCCCACAGTTGAAGAACTCCTCGAACAGAGCGCCGCGACCGGTGAATTCCGCGCGGCGGTAGCCGATTTCCAGAACTCAGGAAAAGCCAATGATCGCGTTTCCTTTGGCCGGTTCGATCCGCCTGTGAAGGTCATGAGGGTTGTGTGCGGCTTGCTGGAAGCCGCGCCAGACCTCGCAATCGATAGCGTTTATGTCGAGGGCCGGTCCGGTTGCAGCGACTATCGTGGAGTCGTCGATGTGAACGCCGGCGGGGAGCGCTTCAACTTCGTTTGGGACTGCGCGTGGCGCGCGAAGGAGCAGGGGTGGACCGATTACTTCGGCGACCCCGACCAGCAGCGCGCGGCGAAGTCCTTCGGCTATCGCTGTTTCGAGAAGTTTGAAAAAACCAATTAACCCATAAGGACCCAGGCTCTTGTCGACCGCTGTCTCACGCACTGCTGAATTGAAGGAACGTGCCGAGCGTTTCTTGGTACCCGCCTATGGCGAGCGCCCCATCGCGACCGTCCGAGGCAAGGGCTCACGCTCGTGGGATGCCGACGGCAAGGAGTACCTCGATTTCCTTTCTGGCATCGGTGTGAACAGCCTCGGGCACTGCCATCCGTCGATCGTGGAAGCGATTCAGCGGCAGGCGGAAACGCTCATTCATACGAGCAACGGCGTGATGATCGAGCCACAGATCGAGCTCGCGGAATTGCTGTGTACCGAGTTGGGAATGGATAAGGCGTTCTTTGCGAACTCGGGTGCGGAGGTCACCGAAGGCGCGATCAAGCTCGCTCGCCTTTGGTCCCGCAACAAGTTCGGCACGGGGCGGCACACGCTCATGGTGTTCTACGGTGGGTTTCACGGTCGTAGCTACGGCGCGTTGAGTGCCACCGACTCAGGGAATGTTCAAGAGGGCTTCGAGCCGGTCGTGCCCGGGTTCGTTTTCTGCAACTATAACGATCTGGAAGACGTCGATTCCAAATGGGACGATTCGGTCTGCGGAGTTCTCGTCGAGACGGTTCAGGGCAATGGGGGAATTGTGCCTGCAACGGCCGAGTTTCTCCAGGGCCTGCGTAGCCGCTGCACGGAACGGAACGCGGCGCTGATCTGCGATGAAGTCCAATGCGGCGTCGGGCGCACGGGAAAGCGGATGGCATGGCAGTGGGCGGGCATCGAGCCGGACATCGCGCCTGTGGCGAAGGCGCTCGGCGGCGGATTTCCCATCGGCGCGCTGTTGACGCGGGGAGAGTTT
The DNA here is from genome assembly GCA_030431385.1 of bacterium. Classification (GTDB taxonomy): domain Bacteria; phylum Sumerlaeota; class Sumerlaeia; order SLMS01; family SLMS01; genus JAUIJJ01. The sequence continues at coordinate 2,659 of JAUIJJ010000372.1, forward strand.
AACGACGTGTTCACGAAGGGACGCCACGGCACGACTTTTGGTGGCAACCCGCTCGCGTGCGCCGCCGCGCTGGCGTCGACGCGGGTGATTTTCAATGACGAGTTCCTCGGCGAAGTCGGCAAGCTGGGCTGCTACCTTTGGGGGAAGCTGGAAGAGATCGTGAAAGAGTTCCCAGAAGTCTGCGAGAAGGTCCGCGGAGTCGGTCTGATGCAGGCCATCGTTCTCAAGGAACCTGCTCTGCCGATCGCGCGGATCGCGCTCAAGAATGGACTGATCGTAAACGCGATCTCGGGGAACATCCTGCGAATCTTGCCCCCTCTCAACACGACTCGGGAAGAGATCGACGAGGCGGCAGAGAAGCTAACCGCCGCGTTCCGGGAGCATGTTGGTAAGTAATCGGATACTTACTTTTTCGTGTATTCTAACCAGTGAATGGGATGCCCCTTGTCCAGCGCCTTCTGATGAAAGTTGGTGACGATATCGCCTTCCACTGGCTCAAGGTCGAGACGGTGATCGATCTTTAGCTCCAGAAACTCGATGCTGGCGAAGAGCTCCTTCATCACGTCATAATACTCAGTAACATCGGTCTTGATGTGTAGTCTGCCACCGGGCTTAAGCGTGCGCTCGATGATGGGCAGGAGGCGGGGCTGAAACACGCGCCGCTTGTGGTGCTTGTTCTTCGGCCAGGGGTCACTAAACAGGATGTGGTAGGCGTCGACGGAGAGGTCGCCGGGATACTCTTCGAGGAAGTAGTGAGCGTCGCAGTGGATCGTCCGCGTGTTAAGCAGGAAACGCCGGCGCCATTTGTCCTTCGCGCGCATGACTTCCGTGCGGACGTTTTCGATGTCGAGAAAATTGATCTCCGGTCGGCGTGCGGCCTCGTGGG
>JAUIJJ010000373.1 GCA_030431385.1 bacterium
TGGCGAATGAGGACCTTCGCCAGATCGATATCTCTCGGGTCAATAAAGGGCATGGGGGTGCGTTCCTTCCGGAATTGTTTAGACCGATACTGCGAAGGAACTGCGCGAAGGGGAAGGGAAAAAACAGAAGCCATCGAGGGCAGGGGGCGCTTCTTATTGCGGCGTAGGGGATCAACGGACGAAACAGGGTCAATTGAAGGAGCCTGATGATGTCATTCACTGTTCGCCGCATGTTGATCGAAAAGGGGAAGGCGTTCGAGTTTACCCTGATCGCGGGAGAGGCTGGCCTCGACAACCTGATCACGCAGGCAGAGCTCCACCGGCCCGGCTTAGCGTTCGCGGGGTTCCTCGATATCTTCACCTACGACCGAGTTCAGATTCTCGGCAACACGGAAAGCCGCTACTTGGCCTCACTCACATCCGAAGAGCGCAATCAACGGCTCGCGGCGATCTTCGAGTTTCCCATTCCGTGCATCGTCATCACGACAAACAATCAGGCTCAGGAAGAGTTGGTCGCGCTTTGCAACAAGCACGCGGTGCCGTTGCTCATGACGCGACACAATACATCCCGCTTCAACGCGATGATGGGTTTCTGGCTCGAGCGCGAGTTTGCACCGGCAATGACTGTCCATGGCGTTTTGGTAGATGTGTTCGGCGTCGGGGTGCTCATTGGCGGCGGGAGCGGGATCGGCAAAAGCGAGTGCGGCCTGGAGCTCATCGAGCGCGGGCACCGACTCGTCGCCGACGATGTCGTGGTGCTAAAGCAACTGAGTAGCAACATTCTGATCGGTAGCTCCGCCAACACCATCCAACACCACATGGAAGTCCGCGGCCTCGGCATCGTCGATGTGGAGCTTCTGTTCGGTATCGGTTCTGTGCGCGAAGAGAAGCGCGTTTCACTATACGTCGAACTGGAAAAGTGGACGACCGACATGGAGATCGACCGACTCGGCATCGACCCGCATTACATCACCTTCATCGATGTCCCTGTACGCCACTTCCAGATACCGGTGGAATCCGGAAGAAACGTTTCCATCTTGGTAGAAATCGCTGCACTGCAACACCGCGTTTTCCAAAGAGGCCGCAACCCCGCCGAAGAACTCAACGAACGACTCATCCGCGACATGACAACGAACAACGACTTTATCTAGACTAAGTATTCGACGTCTGACTGAAACACTACAAAGGGGAATCTGCGATGGGGCTAAACCGACTTTTTCGAGTGTGTGTCTTAGCACCTCTCTTCTCTCACGTTTTCCTGCTGGGCATGGTCCGTGGGAGCTGTCGCGCGGAGTCCGGGCCAACGCCTCCGCTCATCGAGAAACGACCAGTGAAGACAGTTCTTTTCGGGGATGAACGTGTAGACGAATACTCGTGGCTACATCAACGAGATAGTGCCGAGGTGACAAAACATCTTGAAGCGGAAAACGAGTATACTGATTCGCTCCTGGCGCGATACGAGGAGATTCGCAACAATATATACGAAGAGATGATCGAACGGATTCCCGATCGAGACACGCGGCCGCCAATGCGAATCGGGGATTTTGAATACTATGAGAAGCACGTTGCAGGACAAGACTATCCGACAATTTGTCGCCGGGCCTATCCCGACGGAACAGAACAGACGATTCTAGATATCAACACACTCGTAGTGGGAGATGAGTATCTCCGAGTTCCGATCTGGCGTGTCAGTCCCGACCACCAAAAGATTGCATTCATTGAAGAGCGAGATGGCGATGACAATGGAAGGATTCGCATCCGCGAGATCGCTGGTGGAACGAATTCCAATGATACGATCATAGAGGATACTTGGGTGAACAGCCTCGCTTGGGACGGAACAGGGGAATTCATTTACTATGTACGTGTAGATGCAACTCAACGCCCTGCTTCAGCTTGGCGGCATCGAGTTGGATCGAGTGCCAGTGATGAAATCTTGTTCGAGGAACCGGACGGGCGCTTCGCGGTCGACGTCTATAGAACAAGGTCCGACTCCTATGTAATGATTCATGCTGCTGCGGATGACACTTCACAGGTTCTTGCAGTTGGCGGCGATTATCCTGAATCTACACCTCGGGTGATTTTCCCAAAGCGTCAGGGAATCTCTGCGAGTCGTATCGAACATCGGCGGGGAGCCGATGGCGGTTGGTTTTATACAATTGATGACGACAAAGGAGCCAAGGACGGACGGCTGGTAAGGCGGCTTGTCAATGGAACGGCCGATGCTGCTTGGGAAGTTGTACTTTCTGAAACGCGCGGGGTGAGCCTCCTCAACCTCGTAGTGCTTAGTGAATGGATCGCATTGGAAGAGCGCCGTGATGGCTACCGAGTGATACGCGTTATGCGTCATGACCTATCAAATGAACATGTCGTAGGGGTCTGTCCTGTGCCGGGCTGGACAACGCTAGAGCAGGGACCAGATTACGAAGCTTCCACGATTCAAATCGAAACTTCCGCGCCGCTTGAAGAGTTAACGACCTATGAATACGATCCGGACAAACGCACTGCGGTGATCGCGACGAAAAGACAAACAAAGATCGATACGACTGACTATGCAGTAAGCACAATCTACGGTATCGCCGGGGACGGAACTCGAATCCCGGTGACGGTGATTTATCGGAAAGACAACCCGATGGATCGTACATCGCCTGCAATTCTTACCGGATACGGGGCTGTTGGGGTCACCATGGAACCTGGCTTCTACCCTACAAGAACCTACGCGAGCATGTTGGAGCGCGGTTGTACAATCGCGATTGCTCATGTTCGCGGAGGTGGATTTTACGGACCACGGTGGCACGATCAGGCGAAGCTTGAGACGAAATCAGTGTCGTTCACTGACTTTATCGCCTGCGCCGAGGCACTCATTACCCAAGGGTTCGCGTCCCCGGATACGCTCGCATTTGTTGGTGGAAGCTCGGGCGGATTGTTGGTCGCAGCATCCATTAACTTGCGACCAGACATTGCCAAAGTCGTTGTTGCGGAAGTACCTTTCGTGGATTGTTTAAACTCAATGTTAGACCCAAACCTCCCAGCGACGACATTGGACTATCCTGAGATGGGGAACCCAGCCGAAGAGCGTTACTATCGAGCGATCCGGTCGTATGCTCCCTACGAGAACATCGGACCGAGGGACTATCCCGATATTCTTGCGATCGGCGGGATCAACGACGTTCGCGTCGCGTATTGGGAGCCTGCAAAATGGGTCGCGCGGATTCGGGAGCGCCGACTGGACCAAGACGGACTGACTATGCTACGTATCAATCTGGGAGCCGGTCACGAAGGCTCCAGCGGCCGCCGAGACGCGCTAATGGATCAGGCGGAGGTGCAGGCTTTCATTCTAGGGCGACTGATGAGGAAATAGACACAATGACAAGCAGTGGCATGGCGACGAGTAGCAAGATTAGTTGGAGATGGGGGTTGCGCACTTCTGCAGGGCTTAGAACAGGTCGGGTGGAGCAGAGAACAGGACGTAGTACAACTCATCTTCCGTCATTAGAGCCGCCCCAATCCTTGTTCCCTTGGGAGTAGTCCGGA
>JAUIJJ010000021.1 GCA_030431385.1 bacterium
ATCTTCGCCTACGCATTAAGTGCCAAAAGTTACTCCATGAAATATCATGCGGAGACTCCATTGCTGTCGATGGTGTCTGCTTAACTGTAGAGGCCTTTGATAGCGATAGTTTTACAATGTATGCATCCCCTGAAACAATGAACAAAACGTCGCTTGGCGAACGAACAATCGGAGATGGGGTAAACCTTGAAAGAGCTTTAAGTCTAAGCACTCGCCTTGGCGGACATCTGGTGAGTGGTCACGTTGACACAACGGGAACATTTAAGTCCGCGCAAAAGGTAGAGAAAGCGTATGAGCTTCGAATCACCGCGCCGCCCGAGATCACAACAAAATCAATCGCAAAGGGCTCCATCACAATTGATGGAATCAGTCTCACAATTGTCGACCTGGCCGACACTGAGATTAGTTGTTGGATCATTCCCGAAACATGGGAACGAACGACCCTTCATCTAAAAAAAGCGGGACAGAGAGTTAATCTCGAATCGGATTTGATTGGTAAGTACATTTGGCGCTATATGGAAGTCCGTGGCGGAAAGCCTGACCCGGCGGAACGTGACAACGCGCTGCGTGAATTGCTTGGTGGTGGGTCGTGGGGGCAATAACAGGCACCGAATCCGCGCAGCCCCGATAGCCATACTTCATGCTAGTGACATTGTCCGGTAATCTACATTCTACACTCACCCGATCTGTTGCTCAATTCGCGCGGGCGGGCTCGATATCTGAATTGCGGGTTCTTGCAATCACTGCCAGATAGCCTTCGTCTTGCAATCGTCGCCGAGATTCCTTTGCCAACTGCTCGTCCTCGTAGCAACCGAAGCATGCGGAGCCACTACCGGTGATCATGGCGAACACTGCGCCGGTTTCGGCCATGACGCGACGCAAGCGACGCAGCCCTGGATAGAGTGGGTCAAGCGCGTCCTCGAAGACATTGTACAACTCGGGTATAGTATCAACTTCGCCCGACAGCCATTCGCGCAAGCCGCTTTCATCTGATCTCGTGCCGAACGTTTCCGGGAGTAACTTTGCGTATGCGCCCTTTGTGGATATTGAATAGGGCGGTTTTGCGATCACGAAGAGCAACGGCCTCGTTTGAATCGGTTCCAACATTTCGCCACGTCCGCTACCGATAGCTGCGCCGCCATTCAGGAAAAAAGCGCAGTCACTTCCGAGCTCGCCGGCGATGGTGCTCAGTGTTTCCGGTGAGACGAGTTCCTTCGTCGCATTGACGTATCGAAGGACCGACGCCGCATTCGCGCTACCCGCGCCTAAACCGGCGCCATGGGGGACATTTTTTGTCAGTTTGATTAGGTAGGCCGGAAGCACCTGACCCGATTCTTTTTCCAAAGCGACGAGCGCGCGTTGGATTAGATTACGACGGTCCGTCGGCACTCCGCTGGCGAAGGGTCCCGCGACGGTCAGTTTTGCAATGGGCTGCGAGGCTGATCGCGTTCCCACTTCCGTGAGAGTGATCTCGTCGCACCAATCAACTTCAACGAAAGCCGTCCGAAGCTCGTGAAATCCATCATCTCGTTTCTTGATAACATCGAGAAAGAGATTAATCTTTGAAGGCGAGTGGAGTCTCGTCGTTTGGGCAGATCGCGTATCGGTCTCTGGCGGCATTTGGGCCCTCAAGAAAGAAAGGGAGGCCGAAGCCTCCCTTTCTCATACTCGCTGCTGAATCGAACTACCAACGTCGAGTGACGGCGAAGTCCGTCGGCGTTGGCGTTGGGGTGTCGATTGGTGTCTTGAACGGTGTGGGCGTTGCCGTTGGAGTGGGAGTCGGCGGTGAAACGTCAGGGGTTGGCGTCGCCGTAGGCGAGGCAGTCGGCGATGCCGTGGGCGATGGCGTCGCGGTCGGTATCGGCGATGCCGTTGGTGAGGGCGTCGGGGCCGATGGCGGGTCTACAACTGGGCCACAGAACGTCCAGTAGACGTACTCACCGACTGCGGTCAGGTTTCCGAGACCGTCGTCGATGTAGAGCCTCATGACCAATTCATAGGTACCGGTTGGATTGCCCGGGTACCAGGGGAACTGCTGCTCACGGGTGAGCGTCTCGGGATCGTAGATTCCTTGAAGCGCCCAGTTGCAAATCGGCAAGCAGCCGCGGCCGCCGACCTCGCGGAACCAGAGTGCCGCCTTCACCGGAAGGTTACCGACCGGCGAGAAGACTGCATCGACGTAGCCATCCTGCGGCGTGAAGGAGAACAGCTTCATGTAGACGTCGGCGGTATGCGGTGCGATTTCGAATTCGTAGGGAAGATCGAATCCGACGTTCTGCGCGTAAACCGCGACGGCGTACTCGTAAACAACCCCGCCCCGATCAAATGGAATCCGGGTTTCGTTTGTGTTTAGATCGTATGGCGCTACTCCGTGGTAGACCCATGGTCCGAGCGGTACAGCGGAGGTCAGCGTCAGCGGCTGAATCGGCCGCGTCCACAAACCGACGCTCGATGTCAAACCGCCGACCTGACTGTACGACACTACAACTTCGGACGTCAGGTCGTCGTAGATGACGGTCGAGACTACGGGGTACTGTTCCGGGAGATCAGTGAGGACTCCGAAGACGTATGGGCCGGTGAATCCACGGTTTTCGATGAACAAGCGCGATGCGACTTCGTAGCGCACTCCCGGCTCCGTTGAAACCCATGGAATGCTGGTGCTCTGCTCGCCTGCGTTGTACTCAACAAAGCCGAGGTACGACCACGAGTTGCTTTGGCTGTTGGCGATTCGTGCCCAGAAAGCAACGAAGTGGCGGTCGGGTGGATTAACGACTCCTGCGTGCACAGCAGTAATCAGACCGTCCGAGGGGACCGTCTCGAAAATGGCAGGAGCCGCTACCGGAGGCGTCGCCGTCGGTGTGAAAGTGACAGCCGGCGTAGTAGTCGGTGTCGGTGTCGCCGTGGCTGTCGGTGTCGGCGCGGGAGTTCCGGTCGGGCATGGAGGCAACGGCACGAACGGATCGCAGAGTTGATTGTTCGTCGTGATCCTTACATCATCAATGAACCACCCGGCGTAGTCCTGTACCGAACCATCAGTAGTCATCCGGAATCGGATACGGACGAACTGCCCGTTGTACTCATCGAGATTCACGGTGTGATTTCCACGTATGAAAGGAGCCTGACCACGCTCTCTGAGTAATCCACCTTCGTCAGTGTCAAAGTATTCGATGGGACTCCACTCGGAGCCGCCATCCGTGCTGATCTCGACATAGCCAGGATCGTAGAATCCTTCAGTCTCAAAGTGATGCCAGAAGCTCAGTTCGGAAGGATTCGAGCCAGACACGAGTAGAATGTCCTGGCGCATCTCAAGGGTATCGTTTCTGTCATTACCGTAGTTCTCGCAGTTGCCTTCACCAAGGTTGAAGACGGCAGCAGTGGAGGGACTGTTATAGGCGTCGAACCCTGGAATACAGGCCGAGTTGCTCTGGAGGTGGAAGTTGCCAGTAAGGTTCCAGAGCGGCGCACCAGACTCGAAGTCTTCGTAGTACTCGATGGGTTTCGACCCTGCAGTGCCCATCGGGATTCGCACGTTGAATTGGCAAGTGCCATTGCTCGTTGATACATCCAACGTGAGGCAGAGGGAGGAGCAGGGCTGGTCGAGTGGTATCTCAACCATGATCGGGCTGTTGTTGTATTGACCGTCGAGAGGAGCGATGTCCGGCCAAGTAGCGGAGCTCGATACGCTGATCAGTGTCGGTGACGTGCAATCCGATACAGCTGCGATGATGCTCTCTTGATCAAGTCCAAAGGAATTCGTCAGTTCGACGAAGATCGCGACCTCCTCGCCCGGATCCGCGAAGCCGTCGTTGTTCCCCATAGAGTCATCCACGAGATAGTTGCCGCTGTACTCCAGGCAAGTATTGGGGTTCTTACCCCATGCAAGAGATTCCGAAGAGTGGTCTAGTGGGCCTACGAATGTCGCGTTGCCGAATTGATCCATAACGAAGAGTCCTTCGTCATAGTTCGAAACATGGAAGATATCATCCTTGCCAGCAATACCGGAGGCCTCGCCATAGCTGTCTCCTGTCGGTTTACGGAAATCCGATTGGGACCCGATTGTATCGACGAGACTGATCTCTCGTTCGTCTCCGGACTTCCCGCCTCCATCGTAGCCGAACAGTCTGAAGAAGAGTGTACCTGAGGTGAGAAAGTCGAAGGCATTCGACCCCGCATCAAGCGTGTTACCAAGGTCTTGAATGAGCGCGTGCGAGCTTCCCCCGGAAATATCCAGTTCCCACAGTTCGTCCGCAGAAGAATCGTACCACGCGGAAATGGCAAACAATCTGCCATCCGGCGTGAATGAAATCGTTTCGAAGTCGCGCGGTAGGAAGCTGGACAACGTCTCGACTTCACCTGTCTCCGTGTCGACGATTCCTAACGCAGGGAATTCGCCCTTTCCGCCGAAAATGAACACTCCGTACAACTCGCCAGTGATTGGATGCGTGTCCAATCCCATGCAGCCGATAAGATAGAAGAAAGTGTCGTTGGTAAACATCGGTATCGAGCGTACCGTCGCCCCGGTATTTGGATTAACTGCGTAAAGTAGAGCCTCGTCAGGAAACTTACCTCGTGACGCTTTGGTGGGCGCCCATTCCCTGCCCGGCTGGCCTCCCCCTTCGAACTCACTAACACCTGCGGAGTACAGATACTCCGTCAGAGTCGTCAGGCTATACAGCTCAACAACCAAGTCCGGGCCAGAGGGAGGCGCTTCGAAGTTTCCGATTTGGTCGAAGCCTAGAGTGTAGAATGAGTAAACTCCACTCCCGTTTGATGGGATGTTTGGATCGTCAATGTTGAGATAAAATGTGTCTGTGGTCGAGAAGTCGACATATCCGTAGTTGTCAATGGGCGCGGTGGGATCTCCACTGGCGAAGAGAGCGTACTCCACCAGCCCAGTGCCTTCTTCGACGATATCAATCTGCAATTCAAATGTGTTGTTATCGTATTGAACGACAGGGCCTACCGGGCCGACGACCATCGTACGAGGGGCGAAGGTATCGACTTCAAGTGTCGGTCCACCGAGCGGGCCAGCCAACGATTGGGCGCCGTCCATGATGTTGTTACCGGGACGGACCGAGAACACTAAGGTCCCTTCTCCGTGAACTCCTTCGAGATCGATAAAGTAGACTGACCCCGAACCCGAGACCGTGAATGTTGTCAAACCAGTGTTGTCTGCGACGTATCGGAAATCCGCCTCGTCAACGTTCGTGACGTTGCGGCTAAACTGAATCCGCAATTGTGCATTTGAACTGTTCGTTGGGTTGGCTCCATTCACAGTAAAGCTACTGATCGTCGGCGAAGAACCAACGATCGTTACTCGCGAAGAGGTGCTGTGGGCGAACTCGATGTCCAAGGGCTGACTGTTATCTGCAAGCTCGGCCTTGCTGCCAGTTTCGGAGAGGTGAACGAACTGAAAGCTGCCGACTCCCGAATGTGATGCCGTCTGCTCGATAGCCGCCTTCACGAAGTAGTGTGCAGTCTTGGCGCCTTCGATCTGCGAATCGGTGAGCTCGACCTCCACGATACCGTTCTCTGTGCCTGCGAACTCGTTCGTCGCGGCGAGCTTCCCGTTTTCGTCCCACACGGAAATTTCTGAGAAGAGCGCATCAATCGCAGTGCTGGAAAGCGGATGGCCTTCAGCGTCCGCGACCATGAGCGCCACCTTCGTGAATCGATGATTCAGGTCGGCGGCAGTTCCCCGATGCGAGTACGCGATGTCGAGCATCTCGACTTCTGTTCCTGCCACGGCGACGTCTGGTGCAGTCCCGTTTGTCTCCAAGGCGTAGTGACCGCCGCGATTCGGATAGACGCTCAGGCTCCATTCGTACGCACCGCCGGAGACCTGAGTCAGCTCCGTCACGACAAGGTCGTGGGAGCCGTCCGCGTTAGCATTCAGGGCGTCGATGGCAGCGATGAAGCCTCCGCGCGTGTTCATGCGGTCTGCGTAGGAAACTGCGTCGTCGCTGGTGGGAGCTTCGACCCAGCCAAGCCCGCCTGCCGGTGCGCCTGCGAGCAGATCCACGCGGCCGTTGCGGTTCAGGTCGAGAGCGGCGAGATCAAGCGCGCCCCCTGCCACCGTATCAGCTGTGAAGTAAGAGTTTGAGGCGCGATCAGACTTGAGGATCGTGATCTGCGCGCTGCCATCGACTGCCGCCGCAACGTCCATCGCGCCGTCAAGGCCGAGGTCGATTGCCGCGAGGCGGACACCGCTGCCAGCCGGTACAGTACCTACCGTATCAATGGTCGTGAACTCGGCAGAGCCGCTGTTCATGTGCAGGCGGAAGCGACCGTCGGCCTGGGACACCGTGAGGACGTCCATGTTGCCGTCGCCGTCGGCGTCGAGGACGAGGAGATCGGCAACGCCGCCAGTGCGGGTGTCGATGGCGTGCTCTGCGAAGAAGCCGCGCTTGCTGCCTTCATTATGGAACCATGAAAGCGCACCGTCGTTCGTCGAGGCAACGATGTCGAGCAAGCCGTCACCGTCGAGATCCACCAAATCCACGGAGCTGAAACCTGTGCGGCGACCGAGTACGACGAGGGACTCGGTGAACTCGCCCTTCTCCGCGTTGACGTTGCGGTAGAGGAAGAGTCCGCCATTAGCATCGGAAACCACGATCTCATCGCCGGGAAGGCCGTCGACGTTCCCAACTGCGAGATCGCTCGGGCGGTCGAGGTTGGCGGGGAGGTTTTGAATCTTCCACTCGCCCTCGACATTCACGCCAATGACCAGCTTGCTGCCATCGGGAACGAGCGCTGCAAATTCGTCTGTGTTGTTTGAGAGGTTGAACTCACCCGTCACCACGCGGAAGTCGCCGGGGCTGAGCGTCGTGACGCCGCTGAGGCCGTCGAGCGATTCGGGGAACAGAGAGCTACGGTGGGGCATTCTGTTTTCGACGGCGTAAGTCGCGCCTGTAACTGTTCCGTACACAATGTCGAGGTCGCCATCGCGATCAATGTCTTCGACTGCGATACGGGAAACGCCAATATCATCGCCCAGTGGGGCGACATGCCGATACGGGTCTCCACCCTCTGACCACAAAACCTGACCGTGAAAGACTAAGACCACATCGTCATCGCCATCGAAATCAAGATCGGCGTAAGCAGGATCAACCCGGCCGCGCTGTCCAATCTTGTCGCCGAATTGCGTGTGGGGCAGATCCTGAACAAGCGTCGCTTCGCCGAGCGGCAGGTCCATGGCGGGTAGCGTCCCGCCTACGAGTGCCAGCCCGATGGTAGATAAGAGGATTCCTCGATAATTCGCCACGTCAAAACTCCTTCACATTAGCCATGGGATGTGGGGTCTTCGATCCCTGCGGCTTCACGATTCCTTGAGCAATAGACTCTAAGTTCACGAGGAGAATTCTTGCCGTGCCGGTTTGCTGCTGGCAAGCGGATTTCCCAGTGTAAAAAATTTGTAATGATGGCTGAATCTAGTTGGTCGACTATGACTTGGAGGAAGCGGGAAGCTGAATCTCGACGCGTGCGCCGCCGAGGTCGGTGCTGCGGGAGACGCGAACGGTGCCCCCGTGGTCCTCGATCAGGCGCTGCGCGATGGCCAGACCGAACCCAAGACCGCCGCAGGGCCGCGTCACGACGCCCTTGAACAGACAGCTGAGCACTTCTGGATCGAAGCCCGGGCCCGAGTCCTCGATCAGGAGTCGGTGGCATTTGCGACCCTCCTCCGATGAGACGCGTATCAGCTGGCGTTCGCAGCCCTCGACCGCTTCGATTCCGTTGAGGAGAACCCCCTGAAAGACTTGCCTCAGAGCGGATGAATCCGCACTGACCCAGAGGTCTGCGGCGACCTCGTTGCGAATCTCCACAGCGCACCCGTCGACTTTCGAGCGGGTTGTTTCGATGTTCTCCGCGACCAAGGCGCAAAGCTGAGTGGGCTCGAGCTCCAACCTCCCCGGCAGGGCGTAGGCAATAAACCCGCGCACGGTGTCCTCGAGATTGGCGATCTGGCTCTGGACGCCGTTGACCACGCCGGCGGCGCTGCCCCGATCGACCTCGACCTCGGTGTCTTCCAGCTCCTCGCGCACGCACTCCAAGTGCAGGTTCATCGCGTGGAGCGGGTTGCGGATTTCGTGGGCGAGTCCCTTTGCCAAGGAGCCAATGGCGGCGAGGTGGGCCGACTGCGCCTGGCGCTGCTGCAGCGACATCAGCCTGATAAACGCCATATAGAGCAGGACCAGCGTCATCATGAGGGTGACGAGGACGACGGAGATGAGAATCGAGAGGCTCGTTGTGATCTGCGCGCCGAGCATCTCCACCCGCCCTAGCGCTGCCTTCTCCGAAAACCCGAGCGCCACCGACCCCATGCGCCGACCTTCGACGACCACCGGTAATCGGACCGGGATCACGTCCTCGGGAATGCCAGCGGTGCCGGCAGTCTTGATAATCATCTGACGATTGAGCGGATCGATGGTGTTCTCGGGGGCGCTGGCAGTCTCTGGCAGCCCCGAGGGAAACGTGATCGGACAAAACTTTTCAAACAGCAGCTGGTCTTCGTTATCGTAGAGAGCCGCAAGAACGACGCAGTCGTCGTTGTAGATCACGTCGAGTTGGGCGCGGATTTCCGGGTGTTTGACGATCTCGTCGAGGCAACTGACTTTCTCGCTGCGCATGACCTGAATGATGCGTTGGGCCGCGCCCTCCGCTCTCACCCTTGCTTCCTCTTTCGCTTCCGTCACAAGATTCTGCCGCGCGTCGTTGATCGCCAGCGCAGAACCGATGACGACAACGGTGCCTATGATCGCGAGCACAGCGGTGAGACAAAGCAATGCGCGCAGCCTCATGCCCTCGGGCTGAGGGGATGCAGGGAATTCCCCCGTTGAATGATCTGGCTTCTGTGGTGTATTCTTTTTCATGAGACTCCGAGTAGCGTCGATAACACACAACTAGGTAGAGCAAATCGAAGGCAAGGTTGATTCACGGTCTCCGAATCTTCGGCCCTTGCGTAAAAGTGAATGCAAACCCAATCAAACCAACACTCCAGATCACGAATAGCTGCAAGCCTCGGCGCGCACCGAGAGATCGCCCATCAGCTTTTTGCGCGCCCGGTGTGCCTTCCTGTCACCAGTCGAACGCCTCAGCTGCCGCTGCTGTTCTGGTCACAGGTCGCTTGGGATACGGTTTGGCAGCGCCCGCAGGAGCAAGCGCTCGGTCTCGCCGCCCACCGCCAGGTCATTTGGATCTCGCCGGTGCAGGTTCACGAACTGGTTTCGCGGCTGAAAGATCGTTGGCAGCCCGTGCGCCGATTGGAAGGAGGCCGACTCACCGTCCTCTCCCCGATTATCTTTTCTGGCGAGTATCGCTCCCTCGCGGTCAGAAAGGCCAACCGCCGCCTCATCGGGCGCATGATCCGGAGGATCGTCGGCAAATCTCGTGACTTTCTGTTTATGACAAACACCCCGTTTTGCCAATGGATTCAGGATGAGTTCGAGCCTCGCGCGACGATCTACGACCTGATCGACGACTTTTGCGGCTTCGAGTGGGCGCCCAAGGAAGGCGTGATTCAGGAGGACCGGCTCATTTCCCGGGCGGACTTGCTGCTGGCGGGAACCGGGTTTCTTCAGGAGCGCTTCCGCCCTCGCTTTCCCGCGCTCGAGTTTCTTCCCAGCGGCGTCCGCTTCGACGATCTCCGCGATCCCGCGCCGGAACCGGAGGATCTCGCCAAGCTCCCCCACCCTCGCGCCCTCTATGTCGGGACTCTCAATGACCGGCTCGATGGCGAGTTGTTTCAGGCCACCGCCCGCGCCGTGGGAGAGGGAAGCGTCGCCGTCGTCGGGCCGAAACACGGGACCTTCCGCGCGCCCGATCTACCGGATAACGTCCACTTTCTCGGCCTGAAACCTCACGACCAACTTCGCGGCTACTATCAGCACTGCGACCTCGGCATCATGCCCTTCGCCGACTCTCCAGCGGCCCGCGCAATCAACCCGGTCAAGACGCTGGAATACCTCGCCTGCGGGCTGCCAGTGCTTTCGACTCCGGTGCCGGACGTGATCAAATACTACCCTGACGTCGTACGCGTGGAGGCGGCTCCCGCTTGGGAATCTGCCGCGCGGGAGCTGCTCGACAGTGAGAGTCCTCAGCTTCAGGAGCAGCGCGTCGAGTTCGCTCGCGACAGGTCGTGGGCCAAGCTCGTTGAGCATCTTCAGGAACACCTGCTGCGGTTGGAGAGGAATCGATAATGCACTTCCAGTTCGTTACCTATCGATGGGGGAAAGACCTATTCGGCGGCGCTGAGCTCCATCACCGCCGGCTCGCGCAGGAGCTCCTCGACGCCGGGCACAAAGTGTCTGTGCTCACCACGACCGGCCACGGCTTCCGCCAGTTCTGCCACTGGGGTGCGATCTGGGATTCGTTCGAGACAGCCATCGGCGACGACGAAGGCATTTCAGTACACCGCTATCCGATCAAACCGTCAATGAAGTGGCAGCTCGCCTGGGACGCCAAGCGCCTCCAGCAGCACGTGGAGGAGATCGACCAACACCCCGTCGACGAGTTTTACATGCTGATGCGCGAGGCCGCTGGCACCACGCCGGGGCTTCACCTGATCAACGGTTTCCATTACCCCGAGCTCCAGGGGGAGAACGCGGTGAGGTGGTCGATGCCGAACTCGCGGTTCCTCGTCACCGGCTTCGACAAGCTGCAGGGGACGTTCACGGTCAAGGGCCACGCCCCGAAGCCGAACCACCTCAGGCTGTACGTCGGCGAGGCGGAAGTCGGCGATCAGAAGGTCGAGCCCGGCCACTTCGAGTTCTCAGTCCAGGTGAACGGCGCATGCGCCGACATCCTCCGCCTGAGCCACGACAGCCATTGGCGCCCGCTGGCAGACTTCAGGACGCTCGGCGCGCAAATCCACGAGGCCACCTTCACCCCGGACGCCGGGGGCGAGCTTCGCGCGGACCTTTGGAACGACCACCGTTCTCTTGGCCGCCGCCGACCGCGCGAATGGCAGGACTGGCTGCTCCGCCGCAGCGATCAGCTCCTCGGATGGGGTCGCAAGATCGATCGACTCAGAGGGCCGCGCTCTTATCGTCTTCGCGTCGCCGTCGAGGAATCGAAAGCCGACATGGTCATCCATTGCAACATGCCGTGGGCGACGACTTCCCGCGTCCGCGAGGGCGACCTTGCGATGCCGCTCTGGCACATCGAGGATGAGTACTACTACTGGCCCCACTGGATCCGTGCGCTCAAGCGGGCGCGCTTCGTCCTCGCCAATACGCCCTACACGGCAGAGGATTTCTTCCCTCGCCTCGGTATCAAAGCTCACTTCGTCGGTCCTCCCATCTGGCAGCCAGAGGCGCTGCCGACGCGCGAGGACATCGAGCCCTTCACGCGCAAACATGGTCTTGAGGCAGACAAGGTAACGGTTCTCACCGTCAGCCGAAAGAGCGCCGAGAAGCGCTACGACGCCATCGCCGCGTCGGTCGCCAGACTCCACGAAGCGGGCGTCGCGGTGCAGTTCATCGGTGTCGGCCCGGAGGTCGACCAGCGCCCCTTCTCGTATCCCGGGTGCAAGTGGATCGGGCCGCTCCGCGACGACGAGCTCCAATGCGCCTACGCGGCTTGCGATGTTTTCTGCCTGATGAGCGAGAGCGAGAGCTTCGGAATGGTCATCCCCGAAGCCTGGCACCATGGGAAGCCCGTGGTGGTGAACAGCCTCTGCGGCCCTGCGGCGTCTCTCGTTCGCGACGGGGAGACGGGCCTGCTGGCAGAACCCGGTCCCGACCTCGACAGCGCCCTCAGGCGGCTCGTCGAAAACGAGCAGGAACGCCACCGCATGGGCGAGGCCGGAAAAACGGAAGCCAGCTCAAAGTACGTTAGGGGCTCCGCCGCCAAACGCCTCCTCGCCGCGCTCGAAGGAACCAAGAGCATCGAAGGGTAGCGTACGTTTCTCGCCGGAGCGAACCGCCGTACCCGTACCTAAAGGAACATCCGCGCTTCACAGGCTCAGCGACCAACTCTCCAAACCACTGAAACCAATTGACTTATAACCGAATCGTCATTGCGGCATCGATCTTTCTCTACTGACCGGCGAACTTAGTCATTCAGTCAACCGTCAGGACCAAATGACCAAATCCCAAAGGAGTCAGTAACATGAAAAGAACACTCACCACTGTCGCAGCAGCCGCCGCCGCCTTCATCGCCGGGGCATTCATCGTTCCCGTGACAGCACACGGCCCCGAATCCGAAGAGGGCCTCGGCAAAGCACCCCATCACGAAGTCCGCGGCGAGCGCGCGCCTCGGGCTGAGCGCCCCGGACGCTCACGCGGCCTGGCAGGCTTCGACTTCGCCCCGCGTCCCCCCCGCCACTCCCATGAGGGCCCCGAAGGCGCACCCGCTCCTCCTCCGCCCCACGGCCCCGATGCCAAGGCAATGTTCCCGTTCTGGCATAACGACAGTGTCGCCGAGAAGCTCGGCCTCAGCGAAGAGCAGGTACAGGGCCTCGAAGAATCCTGGCAGCTGACTCGCGACGCCCTCGAATCCACAAAGGGCTCGCTCCTCGAAGCCGGTGAAGCGATGCGCGAAGAACTGGAGAAGGACAGCCCGAACCTCGACACAGTCTACGCGCTCTCCGACGCGACAACCGCCGCCGCTTCCGAGAAGAAGAAAATCGTTCTGGGCCACATGGTAACGGTGAAGAACATCCTCTCCGCCGAGCAAGAGACGACTCTGAAAGAAGGCGCTCGTCGCTTCCTCCGCGAACGCCGAGGCGACGCTAAGGATATCCGCAGGGAAGTCCGCCAGATCCTTGAGGAAGATGGCACGATCGAAGACGTCGAAGCACTCCTCACCGAGAAGGGAATCGATGGAAGAGTGCGTGACATGGTTCTGGAACGGATCGAAGCCCGCCTTAACGGTACCGAGGCACCGCGCGCCGAGCGCGGCGAACGCAGCCGCTTCCCGCGCAAGATGAGGGATAAGGCGCGACGGGGACCAGACGCCGAAACCGTCGCACCCGAAGCAGACACAGATAGCCAAGCCGAGTAACCCGTAGGGTGGTTCCCGGTTGGGTGGGAAAGGGCGCTCCGCAGGGGGAGCGCCCTTTTGTTTTTGAGGGTTGATGTCAGCCCGTGGGCGGGAAGTAAACTGCCCCGACTTCTGATCAACGGAGCTACGATCGGTGACAACAGCGCCTCCGACAATCCTCTTCATGGGCCGCATCTTCGAGGTGCCGTGGGGCGGCGTCCGCGAAATGGCTGAGTCGCTGCTGAAAGCCGCAGCCCCCATCGCCCACGAACAAGGACGAGAGATTCAGGTCCTCGTTCCGCGCGAGGGGTTGTGCCCGGTTCAGGCGCCGACAATCCGTGAGGTTGTCCTTCCCCGATTCGGAACAAACCGAATCCTTTGGGACCATTGGACTGTTTCCAACTATGCAAACACACAAACAAATGCGGTACTATATAATGTAAAGCTCGTGCTCCCCGAGCGGCTGAAGATTCCAGGGTTCACCACAATCCATGACCTGATGTATTTCCCCCAGCCTGAAAAGTATGATTGGAGGGAATACCTACTCGGTGATTCCATTTACATGCGGGCAATGGTGCGCAGAACAGTGCGCCGCGCCCCACTGACACACACAGATTCAATAAACACCGCAGACGACGCGAGAGCTCTCTTCCCCAATGTACCGCCAGATCGATTCCGCCCAGTTCACATCGCTATCGAACATGAACGCTACACCCCCGGCGTCACACTTGAAGATGATGCCCAACTGTGGCGAGACATCGAATCCAAAGGACTCAAGCGGCCATATGTCCTGCACACCGGTGGCCTCTCTCGGAGAAAGAACATCGTCGTGCTCGCGAAAGCTTTCGCCAAGTTCCACAATAGTCACCCCGACTATCAATTGGTAGTTACCGGTGGATCAAAGCCGACAGTCAATGACCCCGAGCTTGAATCAGCACTCAGCTCCTTGCCGGAGGGCTCGTTTGTTAAACTGGGGCTCGTCTCGCCGCGTGCGTTGGTGCTCCTCTATCAACGAGCCGAGTTTTTTGTATTCCCCAGTCTCTACGAAGGCTTTGGCCTCCCGCCCCTTGAAGCGCAAGCTGCCGGCTGCCCGGTCATATGTAGTAACAGCAGTTCCCTCCCCGAAGTCATGAACGACAGCGCACTCATGTTCGACCCAACTTCAACAGAGCAACTGGCGAACCACATGAACTCAATGACCGAACCCGAACTCCGTGCGACACTTATCGAGAACGGCCTCAAGAACGCAGCAACGTTCACATGGAATAAGACCGCCAACGAATGGCTTTCATTGTGCGATGAGGTAGCCGCGAATAAGAAGTAGTGTAAACTACCTCTTATTGATAGTAAATGCTGCGATATTGTTGGCTTGACCGCCGCCCACGAGCTGAACGTTGCCCCAAACTATTCGCAGAGCAATAGTTTCTACCTTCACTCCATAAGCGGGCGAATACCATTGGGCTTCCTGCTTCAATTCGAAAGGTAACTGTGATTCAATCCCAAGAACAAACTCCTGGTCACCGTGCAAGATGATGACTTCACGGTCTCCAATACCTTTGATAGAGACCTCGGAACTAAGGATGAAGGAGATCACGACAGTTTCCAACTGGGAATCGCCCTCGCAGACTAGCCAATCCTCAACATCGAAACGTCGCTCGCCACGATGATAGGAAACAGCTCGGTGATGGTAGAGCCCCGGCACGAGACGGTGATACCCATTGTGCCGCCCTTCAAACTGCACGTCTTGTGATGAGACGTTCCACCTTAAACACTCGCCCCATGCGACATCCTCGAGGCGGAACAACTGGCCCGGTTGGAACTCAATCTGCTCGGCACCATTAACAGCCAATGTATTATGCGAATGGGTGGAGCGAAAATAGTTACGCATCTCCTCGGACGTAGTATACGTAAACTGCCCCGGGTCAGTAAACAGCTCCACACCATCCAGGACGATGATCGCGGCCAATCGGTCATTGTGCGTATGGCAACCCCAACCTCGAATGCCGTTCTTGCCGCAGCTGATCATTGCATAGTCGCGATTGTCGCGCATCAGATAAACGCCCGCATCACCGTAGGAAGCACTCTCGGACGGAACGGTGGATTCTGCTGATGGGAGCCCCTGCAACTGTGCATCATTGAGCAACCACTTCGCCTCTGAATCAAAGCCTTCAGCTCCACTGAAAGACATCGTATCAAACAACACACTTCCGAGATCGCGCAGGTAGGCAAAGTCATCGTCGGCTCGATCAGGATGGAACTGTATGAACCGGCCACTATCGTTGTCACCCCGCAACGGGGCGCGCCCATCGGGTTTCTCGACATCCGACAGAAACTGAAACAACCCTTTCAGCCGGTCTCGGAATTCCTGCGAGAACGAAACCGAGTTCTTCTCGCAGAAGATATACGTATAAACATATAACTCCAATACCAAACGATGGTATGTAACCGAGTCCTCGAAATCCGCCCCATCAGGATAGACTTGGAGCAAGATTTCTTTCTCAAACTCTTCTACTGCTTGGGATATCCAGTATTGCCCGAGTCCCGAATCTCCAAAGAACACTCCTGCGAAAATCAAACCAGCAAGATCACTTACGTAGTGATTGCCGCGAATCGAGCCGTACTCGAGATTGTTCACTATAAATACGCCATGTTCAAGCAGAGCCTGCTGAATGGCTTCCGCGAAGGCATCATCGGCACTCTCATCGGGGAGCATCGCGGAAAACAGGATCCAGTTAACGGCCCTGATCGCGACATCCATTGTACAGGCCCAGTTGACTCCTACGCCGACAGGGTTTCTTGCGATCCAATCAAGGATCAGTTCTTTTCCTTTGGATAGATACTTCTCATCGCCGACGGCGAGTGAGGCTTGTGCCAGTGTCGTTAGAAACTGAAAACGGGAAAGCTCCCACGGCACCTTGATATCTGCACCGGGTTTCTTCGGCAGTGCTCGTACTGATTTACAAAAGGCCTTCTCGTCCCACTTGAACCTCTCATGAAAGTCCGAGTGCCACTCGATCTCGCCTTCGAACTGATGGTGATTCTGGCGTAGGATCCTGAACGCATTAGCGAGTATATATTCGGACTCCTTTAGCAAGGCCTGAACAGAGGAGTCGCCTTGGGGAAACGAATGATTACCTCTATATAGCTCTGAGAGCTGAAACCGCTTCCGCCTTGTGTTGAAACTTGAAACGTCTGCATTGCCCACGAGTCCGCGCGTTTCGGCGATTGACAAGCGAGGCGGATTTCCACCCTCTACGGCGCGGCGCCACCTACGCAGCTTCCACTTCTGTCTGATTCGCCAGAGAATTCGCGGGAGGCGTACTGACGGCATGGGATCGTGGCAAGTACCCAGGATTTTCACAAGGCTCATTTGGAGTCGACCCTCTGCTGGGCAAAATCAATGATTCGCTGCACGTGTGAACTCCATGTATAATTGGCCATCACATCCTTCTTGGCTGCCTCACCGAGTTTCACTCTCAGCTCCGGATCATCACGAAGGCGTTCGATACTATCTACTAACTGGTCAATGTTCCCCGGTTCAATAAGCAGTGCCGTCTTTTCATGCTCGAGGATGTCGCCAATCTGTTCAAGGTCGCTAGCAACGATTGCCTTGCCTGCACCCATATACTCAAAGAGTTTTGTCGGAGAACCGAAAAACGTCGAACCATCCCTATTCGGCACATGGGGAGATAGAAGAATATCGGAAGCCATTAGGTAATCGGGAACGCTTTCATTGGGGACTAGTCCGAGAAAGTGCACATTCTCGAAATGCCCCATCGCATTCTCTGCATACCCTTTCATTACTCCATCCCCCAGAAAAATGAAGCTGTACTTTTCGGCCCCGCCTGCGGAATTGATTCGAGTTATAGCCTCCGCCATTTCCGGTATTCCGTGCCACTGCCAAAACGTACCGGTGAAACCGACAATTGTTTGACCGTTTTTTGAATACTTGCTGCGTAGTTGCGTAACTGCGTCCTGATTCACTGTTGAGAATCTGTCAGCAGCGAGCCCATTAGGATTCACCAATATTCGATTCGCATCGACGCCGTTCTTCGTCAGAATATCTCGCACGACGTTAGATACCACAATGATCCCTTCAGCTTGCCGGAGGTTTGCGCTTTCGTTGTGCGCGACCATGCGCCGCTTGAGCGCGAACTCCAAATCGCGGATGATCGGGAAGCGCCCCTTTGCTTCCCACTGCCCAGTCCAAACCTCAGACGAGTTGAATTCCAGAATCATTGGCACGCCTGTGATCGATGCTGCTCTCCTTGCGGCGAAGCTTCGACCGTGGGCCCGATGGTAAACAAAGTCCGGCTCGAACTCTCTTATCGCATCAACTAAAATCTGTATAGAAGATCGATTGAATCGGTAGTGATCAATGACCCCATGAATGTTCTTTTCGGACTTTGGCAACAGCTTGAATGGTATCTGTTCGCTAACTCCAGGAACCGTGTGCGGACCGAGAAATAGCACCTCGTGTCCAAGGGACTGCATCGCATTAGTAACGCCGTTCGTGTGTGTTATGCACCCACCGCCCTTTAGATCGAACCAGAAGTTGGTGTGAACATATGCAACTCTCATGGCCGCTTCGCTTGTGATTTATTGCCGCTGGAATAGAACTCCAACGCCTTACTGATGTTTGTATCGAACCTGAATTCCGTCTCGAGAACCGTGCGCCTTTTTTCCAACACTTCTGCTGAAGAGCGAACTCCTCCAACAGTCGCCTCCATAGCATCGGCGATAGCTTCGGCCGAATTCTCAACGAGGCACAGGTCAGTATCAAAGTTTTCATTGAACTTTTGATAGCTCGGAATCTTTGAGGCGATATTCTCTTTCTTTCGAAGCATAGGTTCAAGAAATGTTGTCGAGAGTTGATCGTGATCTAGGACAGAAAGCCCGCAATCCATCCCATCCCAAACGGCCATCAAATCCTTCTGAGGAAGAAACGAATGCCTGATTAGTTTGATATGGTTTGCCAGTTTACTCGATTCGATCTGCGCCTCCAATTCTCCCCACGATTCGTCATTGACGATGTTTCCATGCCAGAAACACACATGGAAATCAGTACACCCGCGTTCTACCAATAGCTTCGATGCCTCAATGATCAGGTCATGCCGATTCCACGGCGTCAGCGATTTCGGATAGAAGAAGTTTGTTTTCTCCCGATCAATTGAGCCGAGGAACCTTATGGTCTCTTCCTGCAACTCGTTCTCTGGAGATACAGGTGCGAAATGGTCATCATTCAGCCCCCATGGAAAAATGGCTGTGTTGGCATCAGGAAAGTTCTCCTCAACATACTGAAGCGTCGCGTACCAATTGCAGTGAACACAATCGGCGGTGTTAATCACCTTCCTTGTATACTGGCCCCTGACAGAGTCACCAAGGGCGCTCTTCAGCACGAAGTGCCCCCAAACATTAAATGTAAAGTAGCTACTGCGTGGCTTGAACCGATTTACGAGGTACATGATTCGCGGGTCGTTCCCGCCGTGATACCAAATCAAATCGTATCGATGTAGATAGAGCATCGGCAGGAGTTGTAACCAGAAGCTTTTCAGATCAACGACCTTAACGGGAGCGAATGACTCCCTCGAATGCTCAAACTTCCATGGGGTGGTGAGGACATAGGTCAGTTGGTGCTCTGGATGATGCTGAAAATAGTCGAGGAATGGCCACGCGTTGTGCCCATAACCCGGACCAAACATCAGAATCCTCATGCTGTCTGCCCGTCGCCACCCGGCTTGATATCATCGGATACACCACGAATCTTCAGGTCAATGTCGCAGCACAATTCACTCGTGGATCGAATGGAATTGTAAGGAATTGGCGGCGTGCCGCTCTTAACTGACTCAGCCCACTTGCCCAACAAGTTCCTGTGCCCTTTGTCGACCTCGGCACTTTCCCAAACCTGCTTCGGCTCGGTGGAAGATGTGTTGTGTGTTAACTTCATGAAGTCATTGATAATCGCCGACTGGCCGTCCCAATGGACTTCGATGAGCTCCTTCTCCAGTTTCTTCGACGCAACCGCCCCGTAAAGAAGAGTGCCTACCGATCCGTCATCGTATTTGATAGTGATAACGCAGTTGTCGCTATTCGTCCAATGTCCGCGGTTGGTGGGCGTCATGCATTCAACGGTCCACGTTGAGATCGCAACATCATCGCCGACCCATGATTGCATCAAGTCAATCCAGTGGCATCCCTCACCAATGATTCGACCACCGCCTTCGGGGCCTTGTGTCCAATGATCAAGCGGCAGGTGCCCGGCGGCGATTCGACAAAACATCATAAGAGGAGTTTGGCGCCTGGCGATGAGGCGCCTTATATTGAGCGCGGCGGGAGAGAAGCGCCTGTTAAATCCAACCGTGTAGATAGCATCACTTTCGCTCGCAACGTTTAGGACTTCATCAACTTCGTCGCGTGTCATGCCGATCGGCTTTTCGCATAGA
>JAUIJJ010000374.1 GCA_030431385.1 bacterium
GGCGCGGCGAGCACCGACATCTTCGAGGCGTCCCCCCAGGCGAGCCGCTTGAGCGATGCACCCGAAGAATCCCTTGAACTGCCGTCACCCAGAAACCACCGCGCAAATCATGTTGTCGCTCCGGAGCAGACATCGCCCGTTCCGCGACTCAACCCGCGCTATCATTTCGAAGAATACGTTGTCGGTGAGAGCAACCGCTACGCACACGCAGCCGCCGTCGCCGTTTCCGATCCCGCCGGCAAGGCCTTCAACCCGCTGTTCATCTACGGCGGTTCTGGCCTCGGCAAGACGCACCTCATGCAGGCCATCGGGCATCGCATGTACAAGCAGGACTCGCGGTTGAAGGTGCTCTATGTCACCAGCGAGCACTTCATCAATGGGTTCATCGACGCGATTCAGAACAAGCGCCATATCGGTTTTCGCGAGGCTTATCGGAACGTCGACTTGCTTCTGATCGACGACGTGCAGTTTCTCATGGGGAAGGAAAGAACCCAGCAGGAGTTCTTCCACACGTTCAACGCGCTTTACGATTCGGGCAAGAAAGTCGTCGTCACCAGCGACCGTCCGCCGCGCGAGCTCTCCACTTTGGAGGAGCGGCTGCGTTCGCGCTTTGAGTGGGGCCTCCTCGTCGATATCCAGTCGCCGGACTTGGAAACGCGAATCGCGATTCTCCGCAAGAAGGCGCTTCACGAAGGCATCAACCTTCCCAACGAAGTGATCCTCTTCATTGCCGAGCATCTGACCGAAAACATCCGCGAGATGGAAGGCGCGCTCAAGCGGCTGCGCATGGCGGCCACGCTTCACAACAAGCCGATCGACCTCGAAGCGGCGCGTGACATTCTCGGGCACTTGCTCGTCGGGACTCCCCAGCCACGCGTCACGATCGAAGACATTCAGCGCGCCGTCTGCCAGCACTTCAACGTCCGTGTTCAGGATCTCCTCGGGCGCAATCGGTCGAAGAAGATCAGCCAACCTCGCCACATCGCCCAATACCTCTGCCGGAAGCTGACCGACTTTAGCTTCCCGGACATCGCCCAGAAGTTCGGCGGCAAGGATCACACGTCTGTGATCTACGCCTGCCGCAAAGTCGAGCGCGGGGTGAAGTCCGACCCGAGCATGGCGAGCATGGTCGATTTCCTCGCGAAGCAAGTCACCAAAGGCGGCGGTACCTGAGTTCGTTGCGGTAGCCGCCCAACGCGTCAATATTCTCGCGTTGCAGTTTGCATTTCACCCCCCGACAAACTCCCTTGATCACGCGGGCCTGATCGGTCAGGGTGAAATCGATTGATGGGGCGTGCGAAAAAACTCTTCTGCGTCCGTGAAGCAATCACCAGCCTGTGCGTATCAGAAACCGAAGACCGCGTTGCGCGGGATTCGGGTCTTCGAAAGGACGGAAGCCGCGTTGATACCCAACGATTCGGAACTAATGGTCCGCGCCGTTCGCGGTGACACCGAGGCTTTTGATGTCCTGATGAAGCGGCATCAGCAGATGCTGATGCGATGGATTTGGGGTATGCTGGGAAATGAGGACGAAGCCGCCGACGTGGCTCAGGACGCATTTCTACAGGCATACATCCACCGCGACCGCTTTAACCCGAAGATGAACTTCAAGACCTGGTTGTACACGATCGCTCGAAATCGGGCGACGAGTATCCTCCGAAAGCGCGGCCGACGAGCGCACCTTCGTGGTCCTCTCCCTGGCGAAAGCGCCGAAGATGGTCAATTGGATGATTGGGCGGACATAGCGGTGGACGACAAACCCGGCCCCCGGGACACCGCCCAAGCACACGAGGACGCAGAGTGGCTGCGCATCGCACTCGAGAAGCTCGACGAGAAACACCGCGTCGTCCTCCAGATGAAATACTTTGAAGGACTGAAGAGCCGCGAAATCGCAGACGTTCTTGGCTTGGAAGTTGGCACAGTTTGGTCGCGAGTTCACCATGGGCTGAAGAAGCTCAAGGCATACGCAGAAGAGGTTAGCTACCATGAATGAGCAAGATCGGCAAGCGCTGCTGATCGGTTATCTCGAAAACGATCTTCCTCCAGCTGAGGAAGAGCGCGTTCGAAACTGGCTCAGCGAAGACTCGGCGCTCGCGGAAGAGTTCCGCGAGTTGCAGAAGCTCGACGCGCGGATGACCGCTCAGATCGAAGGCGCGTGGAAGGCAACTGGCCTGCGCGACGTCTCGCTCCTCGACCCCGTCGAGCACGAGCAGAGTCGGCGGGATCGCTCGTCGGCAACCAACGCCAAGCCGCGCGAAGCTGTCGTCATTCAGTTCGTGCGCCGCCAATGGCTTGCTGTCGCCGCATCGCTGCTACTCGTCGTGACCGCTGCTGGTATGTGGTTCCAGAAGGACACCCCCCAGCCCCAGCCATCATTCGCGACCATCATGCAAACCTCCTCGGCGAAGTATAACCGTTTCGATAGTATCCGCAAAGGCGAGTGGATTGAGCTCAGGGAAAGCGAGTCGCTGCGTCTTCAGCTTCAGGCAGGCAGCGGCACGGACATTCGCATCGAAGGCGAAACGCGCTTCCAGCTCGAAGACTCGATGACGGCGGTTCAGGAAGGCGGCTCCATCTCCGCCCAGATTGAAGCGGGTAACGGCACCTTCCGCCTCCACTACGGCGATTACAGCCTTGAAACCATCACCGGCGCGTTTGTGGTCGATGAAGTACAGATCGAAGTTCGCAGCGGTTCGGTGACGGTGGAGACACCAGCAGGATTGGAGCGAGTGCTCCGGCCCGGCGACACGCTACCACTTCTGGGGCCTGACGAGTTGAGTCAGGCCTCGCCGCCACCGGTTGACTTTCAATCGCGAATCGACCCGCGGCCAGATAAACGAAACGCCGCCCTCCAAGACAAGAAATCCTTCCTTGAGCTCAGCCCTGCTGAGCTTTCGGCCTTTTTACCAGCCGACACGTTCGCGTGGGTGATGGTGAAGGATGAAGAGGAAGTGATCTTCACCGCTTCAACCTTTCTCCGGCTTGACCCGACTCTCCTCAAGATCATGCCGACCACATTAGAAGACATGGGAACGGTGGTGCTGGGGTTCACCCCACGCGATTCGCTGCCGGTCATCATCGCGCAAGTCAAGGACGCCGAGTCGCGCATGGAACACATCATCGGCACGGCGGCCTCGATGGGAATTCTCCGTCAGTCGGTCGTTGAGAACTGGAACTGGGGAAAGCTCCATTCCGTTCGCCTTTCGAGTGACGAGCAAAGCGCCGGTGACATCCAGCGGCGGTACGTTGGCGCGATTGGCGATTGTCTTTATTTTTGTCCGACGGATATCGACCTTCGTAATTTTGGAACACTTGAAAACCTTCAGTTTCTCAAGCGAGAGCTTTACCGCGACGCCCTCGCGCAGGCCGACAGCTCGCCGGTTTTTTTCGCGCTCGATCTGCCGCTGCTTGCTCAGTCATTCGCAACGCGGCAGCCCGCTGTTTGGTCCGCCTTTGAGCAGTTGGGCATCGGCGATCTGGGGCCGCTCTTTCTTAGCGGTACACG
>JAUIJJ010000375.1 GCA_030431385.1 bacterium
GTGCGGGGGTTGTTTTTCTTGAGTAAGTCGAGAGCGGCACAGAGCGTGCCGGCCGTCGCGAGCATCGGGTCGACGACGAAAATCGTGGAACCTTCGAGTTTGCTCGGAATGTTATAGTAGTAGGTTTCGGGCAACGCAGTTTCCTCATCACGCTTCAGGCCGATGTGGGCGACCTTCGCGAGGGGAAAGAGGCTCATCATGCCGGGAACCATCCCAAGCCCGGCGCGCAGAATCGGCGTGATGACGAACTCCATATTCGTGACGCGCTTGCCGCGGGTGGTCGTGAGCGGAGTCTCCACCTCGACATCTGTCAGAGGCAAGTCTCGCGTCGCTTCGTAGGTCAGCAGCAGCGTGATCTCCGAAACAACCTCGCGAAACTTTTTCATGCTCGTATCCACATCACGGAGGATCGATGTCTTGTGATGGATGAGTGGGTGATCGACAACTGTTACAGGCACGGATGATTCCTTTCCGAGGCCGGGTTGACTTCAAGGCCGACAGCCACCTGACCCTACCGGAGGAGGAGGGAACAAGGCGGATTTCTCGACTGGTGCGAATGATCGAATCGGCGTGATCGCTATTGCCCTTCGCTGTTGGGCGAACAGACTCCGCTAAGCCTTGCGAAGGAACGCGCCCCCGCCACCCATGTTCATCGGATATGGAACAAACCACGACGCCGGAATTGTAGCGGTAGAATCCGATGGCGTGCCAGTGTTCGCCGCATCGGTGGAGAGATTCGGCCGCGTCAAGACGCAGAACGGCTCGCCGATTGGGCTTTGGCATTGGTTGGCCAGTTTCACAGGCGGCCGTGTGGGGAATTGGCTGATCGCTCCCATTGAGAGTGACGTGGAGTTCGCCTATGAAAACGGCTTCTACGGCCTCGAATCCGGGAGCGGCGCGGTCTTCAGATGGACCAGTAGCGAGGCGACCTTTCGACTCAAGGACCCCGTCAAGGCTAAGCGGCTTCTCCTCCGCTTCGTCAGCGGCAACGCATCAGGGATCGCCTTTGCAGCTGACGTCTTCGCCGATGGGAAGCGACTAGGTCTGGCCCACAACAGTCACCCCAACAACCTCCTCAAGATACCTGCGGGAGTCGTCACAGAGATCACCATCCGTGCCCGCCATGTGAAGTCCTTTCACCCAGACCCGCGCGACTTGGGTGTCATGGTTGCCATGCTGGCTTTTGATGTGTCGGGCGGTGAACACGTCTCCCACAGTGCATCCTCTGCGCCCACGCGCGAGCAACTGAAGCGACTCTTCGTGACCGCACCTGCCGCGCGGAAACT
The DNA here is from genome assembly GCA_030431385.1 of bacterium. Taxonomy (GTDB): domain Bacteria; phylum Sumerlaeota; class Sumerlaeia; order SLMS01; family SLMS01; genus JAUIJJ01. The sequence continues at coordinate 1,287 of JAUIJJ010000375.1, forward strand.
CGCCGGGCACGCGACGCATAGTTGGAAGTTCAAGTTCGACGAATTGCAGTGGGCGCTGTCGGGGCCGCTCAACGCTGAAGGCTCCCCTTCAGCACCATTGGTCGAAGCGCCGGTTCAGTTTAGCGGCCACTACGATCATCACCAATGCCACGCGGCGACCGCCTATTGGCCGTCGGGTTTCGACAACGCGTTGATTGTAACCATTGATGGTGAAGGCGACTTTCTGGCGGCGTCGGTCTATACAGGAATTGATGGTGTACTAGCCCTTCAAAAGAACTACCACATCTGCGAAGTGCCAATCGGTCACGAGTACGAAGTCGTGACAGCGATGCTGGGTTTCCGACCCGCAAGGCATGAGGGCAAAATCACCGGCTTGGCCGCTTTCGGCACCGACAACCCTGAATGTCGACGCGCGTTGGATGCCGTCTTCGAGAAACTTTACCGCAAGGAGCTCGACGGGCTTTCTATCTATGACATCCTATGGAACGGACCGACCGGGCATGAAGTTGCGGTTAGATTGCGCGAGGAGTTCCTTGGCGATTACACAAGGGAAGACATCGCCCACGCGATTCAGTACCGATGTGAGCAGACGGTAACAACTCTCATCAGGGAATGGAGGGACAAGTTTGCGGAACTCAAGAACATCGCATTGGCAGGCGGAGTATTCGCAAACGTCAAACTGAACCAGCGGATCAAGGAGCTCGGGTTTGAACAGATTTTTGTCCAACCGGCAATGTCTGATGCAGGGCTTGGATTCGGCGCTGGACTGCTAGAAGCGGCCAAGAAAAACAAGGGGAAACTGACACCATACAAATTGAAAGACGTGTTCCTCGGCCCCGGATACTCGAACGACGAAATCAAATCAACGATCGACTTGTTGCAACTCGAAGCGGAGTTTATAGACGAAGATCGTATCGGCTCATTTGTCGCCGAGCAGATCCAAGCTGGCAATGTCGTCGCGCATTTCGACGGACGAATGGAGTTCGGGCCGCGTGCTCTGGGCAATCGATCCATCATGTATAGGGCGGCCGATCCGAAAGTAAACGACTGGCTGAACCGTCGCCTCAATCGAACCGAATTCATGCCGTTTGCGCCTGCCGTGATGTACGAAAAGGCCGACGAGTACTTTATAGGATTAGAAGGCGCCCGACACACCGCCGAGTTCATGACGATAACCTGCGACGTAACGGACAAGGCGCGCGAAGAAATCCCAGCTGCCGTCCACATTGATGGAACCGCACGTCCTCAGCTTGTCCACGCCGAACGCAACCCGCGCTTCTATTCTATACTGAATGCCTACCATCAGATGACTGGCATTGCCTGTTTGATCAACACATCATTTAACATCCACGAGGAACCAATTGTCGCAACCCCAGGCGATGCGATTAGATCCTTCCAACAGGGACACCTCAATACGTTGATCATGGGCAACTGGGCAATACAAGGCGCGCCGCGAGATGACTCGAACTAACAAAGCTCCGATAACGGTCCTCGTCCCCACCAAGAACGAAGCGAGGAATCTTCAGGCGTGTCTGGAGTCTGTGACGTTTTGCGCCCGAGTCATCGTGCTCGATTCTCAAAGCGACGACGGAACCGTTGGGCTGGCAGAAAGGCTCGACGCCGAAGTCACCCAGTTTGAATACAAAGGCGGCTGGCCGAAGAAGCGCCAGTGGGCGCTTGATGAACTGGAGATCACGACTCCGTGGACCCTCCTCCTCGATGCAGATGAACGAGTCACCGACGCGCTCGCGACCGAACTGACCGAGATCACAGCGCGCGAGAATCCGGCCACGGGCTATTGGGTGGCGCTGCGGCTGCGATTTCTGGGTAGGACTCTCAGGTTCGGCGCGTCAGGCCTTCGCAAAATGAGTTTCTTTCAAACAGGTAAAGCTCGATTCGAGTGTCTGCTGGACGATCAAACGACCTCGATGTCGGACGTTGAGATTCACGAGCACCTAATCGTAGACGGCGCGGAGGATTCGTGCCGTCATGCTCTCATACACGAAAACACCAACAGCCTCCACCGATACATTGACAAACATAACGCCTACTCCACTTGGTCGGCGCAGATCGCGAAACGCAAGCGCCACGGGCAGGAAGGGAACGACGCCCGGCAAGGAAGCCCCTCCGGCGGTCAGGCGGATCGCCGCCGCTGGATCATGGACCGAGTCTGGCGCATACCC
>JAUIJJ010000376.1 GCA_030431385.1 bacterium
GTCGTCGTCCTCATGAACGATCTCCTCGAATCGACTTCCGGCGAACTTTTCGATGGGAATGCCGAGACTCCGCTCCACCGATGAACTGGCGTAGGTCACTTTTCCTTCCCTGTCGATGACGATGATGAGGTCGATGGCGTTTGCGAGGAGGAACCGGAAGCGCCTCTCGCGCTCGATGAGGACTTCTTGAGCCCGGGTCCGCTCGGTCAAATCGTAGAGCGTAACCACGAACCCCCGGTCGGTTCGGGAAGGATTATATCTGACGATGGAAAGCTCTGCCAAGAAGGTCGTGCCGTCGGGGCGGACGAGTCCCAATTCTCTCGTATCAGAGCCTTCATTGAGCCGAAGCGAAGAAACGGAGTCCTTTTGGTAAGCCTCGAATTCGTCTTTGCTACGAACAAATTCGCTAAACGACTTTCCGGCCATCTCTGGTGCTTTGTTTGGATCGAAACCGACTAGTTGTGTGAATGCCGCATTTGCCCACTTTACCTCCCATGTAGAAGTAAGCATGCACAAACCATGCGGCGTATGTCGCAGCACAGTCCGCAATGTAGCTGCAGAGCCATAGCTATCTGCCATTGAAACCTCCCTCCAAGGAGACATGGAACGAAAGAATGTTATTTCAAGGAAAGCTGCTGTTCAATACAATTCCTAAGAATCGTGGCTGAGCCTGACGACCTAGAAAGAGATGACACCAGCCAATGCAAGCCCGAGAAACACGGAACCGATCACGATACGATAGATCCCGAACGGCGTCATCCCGTATGCCTTCACAACGCCTACAAACCACTTGACCGCGAAGTATGCGACGATGAAAGCGACAACATTACCATAGAGGACCAACGTCATTCCACCGTCCATGTTAAGGAACAGTTCTCGGTCTTTCAGTAGTTTATAGATTGTCGCGCCACCAAGAGTAGGTAGTGCGAGAAGGAAACTGAACTCAGCAGCAGCTGCGCTGGAGAAGCCTCGTAGCTGAGCCCCAACAATTGTTACCATCGCGCGCGAGGTCCCCGGCCACAGCGCTAAACACTGGACAAAACCAATGAACAACGCGTCGATGTAACTCATCTCTTCTATGGACTTCGTCGGTTTCGATTCATCCCGATTCACATACATTTTCTCGACACAGATCATTGCGACGCCGCCGATCACCAAGGCTGATGCAACGGGAATAGGACTAAACAGAAGACGTTCGATCATTTCTTCAAACAATAGTCCCAGGATGACCGCCGGGAAGAATGCAGTCAGAAGTTTAAGGAAGAGGCTCAACCCCGCAGGTTTTTTTCCAAGGAGGCCCGCGATCATCTCCGCGACGCGGTTACGATACAGTGCCAGCACAGCGAGAATCGCCCCCAACTGAATGACGATTGTAAAGACATCCGCGGCTCGATCGTCGAGACCCAGCAGGGCATTGGTGAGAATCAAATGTCCCGTAGAAGAAACTGGTAGGAACTCAGTTAACCCCTCGACAATGCCAAGAATTGTGGCCTGTAGGTAATTCACTATCTACCACCCCATCCGTAGCTTCACGAGCGTCCAGAGTGCCACGAATCCATCGGCCCAATAGATCTTCTTACCTTCCGCGCGGCCCCTCGGAAAGTAGCTAATCGGAATCTCAGTGATTCGAAATCCTTGCTGTACTAATCTGACCGTTAACTCAACGGTGAATGCAAAGTCATTGTTCTTGATCGTGAACTGATCGAAGCACTCTCTACGGAATACCTGATAACAAGTTTCGACATCTGTCAGCCAGAGCTCTTTCAATTCTGGCCGAAACAGAATGTTGACCGACCAGTTGACAGCCTTGTTGCCCCAGTACTGAAGGAAGGTCATGCGCGGCTTTTCTTTCAGAAACCGCGAGCCGAAAACGACGTCTGCTTCGTCGTCCATGATCGGTTTGATCAGTGCCGGGTAATCGTTGGGGTCGAGTTCGAGGTCTGCGTCCTGAAAGATGACGACCTTCCCGCGCGCCTGCTCTAACCCGATCTTGAGCGCGTTTCCTCGACCCTCTCTCTTGCTTTGGTAAATGACACGCGTGCCGGGATTCTTCTCTTCTTCGCGGAGGATATCAACTGTCCCATCCTCGCTCGCGCCATCGACAACGATGACTTCCATGTCGATGTCGACCTCGCGGACTTTCGCGAGGAGCACATCAATGGTGCGGCGTTCGTTGTAGACAGGAACGATTACGGAGAGTGTCGGTATTGGTTCAGGTTGCAAGTGCTCGCTCACTGTTCGCGGATTTCGTACAAATTTTGGGGTGCGATATTTATCGCGCCTGAGTTGATCAGGGCTTCAATTTCAGGGACGGACAGAAGTTGCGCCGCAGGAATAATCGAGTACTTGCGCGACAACGCGTTGAGAACTGCGGGGTCTTCAATGGTTGTGAACAATCGACCGTTATCCAACAAGGGAGAGATGACTCCGCTGTCGAGGTTTGTTACGTAATCGGTAAGCGAGCCCGGTGCGCCTTCGCGGAACTGGACAGCATCACGACGAGGATCGCCGGGCGTTAGTGTGTAGCGGTACCAAGGAAAACGCACGAAGTTGGCAGCAAACAAGAAGACGTCCGTGCGTTCCTCTTCGACCATTTGTGTATACCACATCGTGTAGGTGTCAGCATCACTACTGGTGAGCAGTGCGGCACCATCTGGGAGTTCGGCGAGCAATCGTTCGTTCCAGACAACAGCCAAATCGCGCGCGTAGATCAGGCGCGGCAGTGCGACATTGGTACAAGAGATGAGAGTGATAAATAGGGTGACGATCAGCAGGCCTCTCACACGGTTGAACTCGGTAATGATAATCCACCCGGCAACGGCATTGGCACCGATCCACAATGGTACGATCAGGAATACAAAGAGTAGGTGGAAATAGTCTGCGATGTCGGGGATGTTGTAGGTAAATATAAACGCCAGCTGGAGCAGAATTGCGGGCAGCATACCCAGCACGAAGAGTTTCTCGACGGTTAGCGTGATCAATACGTACACGCCGATCAGGGTGATGATTGTTAACACGACACCGAACGGGAACGCGGTCGGACCGGGTCCGGCGATCAACGCGCCGTAGGCCTCGATGAGTTGCAGCCCTCTCTGCTTGGCGAAACCGGTCCACGTGGCGAACGTGAATGGCGTTGAATTGTTCTCCATGAGGAACTGGAATTGGCGATATTCTCCGCCGCGCATATGGTTCAGGGTATTCGTGACTGTGTAGGGCGCGCCCCAGACTATTCCCTGACTGTCTTCAGAGGGGACTCTTAACGAGAGCGTTGAATAGAGTATCAACGGTATCAATGCGGCGAGCGCGCCTGCGATGGCGATGGTGCGAATGTCTTTTCGTTTCCAAGCGGCGATCATAGCACCGAGCACGAGCGGAAGTGTACACAACGCCGATAGATGGTGCGCCGCGCCCAGGCCGAGGAGCGCACCGGCAATCATCAAGTTAATGGAGGAGCGTT
>JAUIJJ010000022.1 GCA_030431385.1 bacterium
GGCCCCGCAGCCCGACCCGGCGGGGGAGACGTCAACTGATCCCAGAGCGCATCGGTCCCGGAAATCTCCTCCGGAGCTTCCACTTCTAATGTCGGTTCATCGGTGCGCCCCCCGTCGCCACCCGCTGCCAACCCGCCACAGCCTGCCAGAAGGCCTAACGATGCGGTAAGAAAAATGCGAATCAAGGTACTCACAATACCACCACCAAAGAAAGGTGACTGGTTTTTCAACTACGAAGAACCACGAACGCAAGGAAAGGCGGTCGAGCACGGTAATTTTCACGGAACGCGCGGAGGACTCTCATCCGGGAATTGTGTTGAGAGCAGATTCCACACGGGTAATGTGGTCACGTTATGAATGAGACGCACAACGACCCTCCGCGTGATGGTCGCCCAGACGACGGCACCGTTTCGGAACCCACTGCCGAATATACGGCAAGTGAGCAGTCCGACGCGCCATCCGGAATAGGAGCTTTCTTCATGGCGCAAGAGGCGCTCAAAGCGCGACTACTGAAAGCCACCTCAACAGTCGATTCAGCAGGGATTCGCTATGCCGTCATAGGGGGAAATGCAGTTGCGGAGCACGTTGCGAGGATTGATCCAGCCGCCGTCCGCACCACAGCAGACGTGGATTTACTGGTGAGTGAGTCTGGCTTGGATTCGGCCAAGATTCCGATGGAGAAAGCTGGATTCAAGTATCGGAAGGCTGAAGGAGTTCATCTCTTCATGGACACCGATTCCGTACGCAGCGCAGTACATGTAATTGTTGCTGGTAGAAAAGTGCGTTCTGACTATGTAGAGCCCGCTCCTGAGCTAGATGAAATCGAACGGTCTTCGGAGGGGTTTGCAGTCATCCCGCTTCACCAGTTGGTTGTCATGAAGTTGACCAGTTTTCGGGATAAAGATCGTACTCACTTGCGAGATATGATAGACGTCGGCCTTTTGCCAGCCGACCACCTACACGCGCTCCATCCAGTACTTCGTGACCGTCTACAAATGCTCATCGAAAATCCCGAGTAGCATCACCACAACCCAGTATCATCGTTAGTGAATGGTCTCAATCTTACGGATCTATTCACTACCAATAGTTGTCCTCACAACTGACGAATCACGATATATCTTCATCATTAAAAATAAACGCCTCTCGAGGGACTCTCTTGAGAGCCCAGCGCTCGGTGAGTCGTTGCATAGTAAGTACTTCTCCCCGCTCGCACAGACCGAGGCTCCATGCGAGATAACCGCGAATCTGTTCTACTGTATATCCTCGGCTCAAAAATCCGGAGAGGTCCTCGCTTCCGACTCTCTTGGCTAGACGATTACCATCCGTAGCGTTCATTAGTGGTATATGTATATAGCGCGGAATAGGTAGTCCAAGGCAGTGGAGTAGGTACGCTTGTCGTGCGCCGGAATCGAGCAGGTCATCGCCGCGTAGAACCTCGGAAACACCACTCAATGCGTCATCCACTGCGCATACCAATTGATACGAATGAAAGCCGTCGGCGCGCTTGATTACGAAGTCACCTCCGTCGCAACTCAGATCGATCGAGACATCACCATGAAAGCCATCAATAAAGACCTTCGGCGCTTGATCAACACGGAGCCGCCAGCAGTGTTGTTCACCTGCTTTAATGCGACTCGCGGACTCGCTACTGGTGAGTATCGAGCACGTTCCCGGGTAGCCGGTACCCTCGCCGACATGTGGGGCACTGAGGGCTAGTTGGATGTCCTTCCGCGAACAGAAGCAAGGGTACACCAGCCTACGCTCTTTTAGTCTATCGAGTGACTCATCATATATTGAGCCGCGCTCGCTTTGACGCAGCGGTTCTGCATCCCAATCGATCCCGAGGGCGTTGAGGTCGGCGAGTTGATGGTCCTCAAACTCGGCTTTGCACCTATTGCGGTCGATGTCCTCGATGCGCAGCAGGTATCTCATTCCCCGCGAGCGAGCCGAGAGATATGAGGCCAGCGCCGTCCGTAAATTGCCGAGGTGCAATGCGCCGGTGGGGGAGGGAGCGTAGCGCCCCGCGCCGGAAGAGGGATTACTCATGAATAGATTGCCTGCCCGATGGTAAAGATCATCGATAGTCGAGCCTCTTTCAGCTTGAAACCGGATCGGCTTGTCGAGATCATGCCCTCAACCCTTTCGGAATTTGTAAACGATGTCGACCGGTTCTGACGACCAGAGGCCGGAGGAGTACGCGGAAGTGCCACCACCTCCGCCTCCGCCGCCGCCTCCTCCGCCACCACCGCCTCCGCCTCCGCCCCCATCGGAGCCCCCTGAGGCGCGGCAGGCTCCAACAGGCGGATCTCCTGACCAGCGTCCCGCTGATCATTCGCCTCAGCAGGCCCCGATGCCCGGCCCTCCGCCCGAGCGCAAGGGCCTGGGAGTCGGGTGGAAGCAGCTGTCGGTCTCCGATTTTGACCGTTCATCACTGGATTCAGTGGACATACGCACCAGCAAGGAAGACGTCAGGATGCCCGCTCCGGGCCGCCCGATTGGCGAGCCACCGCCGGAACCGGGAACCGCCGGTACGCAAACCGAGTCGCCCTCGCATGGGGGATGGCGAATGTCTGCGTCGGCAAATCCGCTGCCGCAGCAGGTTCCGACGCCGCCTCAGCAGCCTCCACAGGGGCCGCCATCTCCGGGGGTCTTCCCTCCGCCGCCGCACCAATCACAGCCCAGCGCCGTGCAGCCGACTCCGCAGCAACCTCATCAGCCTCAACCGCAGGCCACAGAAGTACCCGAGGGACCGCGGTACGCCCCACACCACCCGGCCTATCGCCCGGGGCCCGACCTTAGTCCCCCGCAACCGGGCGAGATTCCTCAACGATTCGAAGTACCCGTTGGACCTCGGCCCGGGCTGGCGACCGCGATCGGCATCATGACCCTCACTGCCGGGATCGTGTCGACACTTTGGGGGTTCGTTGCCGCGGTGATAGGTGTGCACTTCACCGGCCTCTGTGTTCAGAATGTCATGGAGTTGGCGGTCGGCGTGTTTGCCACAATTCACGGGTTTAAGATGGTAACCGACAACAATACACCTCCGCCCAAGGGCTTGTCTGTTCTGCTTGTCTTGACGATCCTGAACTGCAACATACTCAGCGTTCTGATCGGCATTCTGAACCTCGTGTTCATGAATATGAAGGAAGTGCGGGACTATTACGAGCTCAGGGGCTACGGATTCTGAGGAATCGAGCAGATTGGGACCAGTATCGAGCCAATCGGTTACAAAGTGCGCTCGTCACCGAGACATTCCGAGAATGTTCGAGCTGCCAAAAACCCCTCAAAACATAGGGTTTTAATGGTCCTCAGAAAAAAAAATGCACCCCCTGCATTTTCCCTTTGACTTGGGACCACTCGATTCATACGGTTCCCAGCCCTGCGGTGAGAGAGTTTCCGACTCGCTTACCAAAGGCCAGCGGGCCACGGATTCCCTCCCCGTGGCTGGTCTTCGGACCGCCGCTCTGACTTGATGGAAGCTGAGGGCGCCTTCCGACACCACCTCCCTACGGGGGTGGGTCTTTGTGCGCGCCTCTAAACTCCCATCACATCAGAGCAACCAGAGTCACGGCACGGTCAGGCAAGCGTGTGGTTTCCGCGCGTTCGTCTGGAGGGTTAGGACCGCACCGCTTTAGTACGGAAGTACCGCGCAGCGTGGCGCGGGCATTTTTTCAAAACCTCATCCGGGGGCATAAGATGGCCAAGGAAGCATTCCAGAGAAACAAGCCGCACGTTAACATCGGCACCATCGGTCACATTGACCATGGCAAGACGACGCTCACGGCTGCCATTACGACGGTTCAGGCGAAGAAGGGTTTCAGCTCGAATATCCCCTTCGACCAGATCGACAAGGCACCTGAAGAAAAGCAGCGTGGTATCACCATTAACACGGCTCACGTTGAGTACGAGACGGAAAACCGTCACTACGCTCACGTCGACTGCCCGGGACACGCTGACTACATCAAGAACATGATCACTGGTGCAGCACAGATGGACGGCGCGATCCTCGTGGTCGCCGCGACTGATGGCCCGATGCCTCAGACACGCGAGCACGTCCTTCTCGCTGGCCAGGTCAACGTACCGCGCCTCGTTGTGTTCCTCAACAAGTGCGACATGGTCGACGACGAAGAGCTCCTTGAGCTCGTCGAGATGGAAGTCCGCGAGCTTCTCGGCAAGTATGACTTCCAGGCAGACGACACCCCGGTTATCCGCGGTTCCGCGCTCAAGGCGCTCGAAGGCGATGAAGGCGATCTGGGTTCCAAGTCGATCGACGCCCTCATGGACGCCTGCGACTCTTGGATCAAAGAGCCCGAGCGCGACGTCGACAAGCCGTTCCTCATGCCGGTCGAAGACGTGTTCTCCATCTCCGGTCGTGGTACGGTTGTTACGGGTCGCGTCGAGCGTGGACTCCTCAAGAAGATGGCAGAAATCGAGATCATCGGCCTTGAGGACACCCGCAAGACAACGGTCACCGACATTGAAATGTTCCGCAAGCTGCTTGATTCAGCAATCGCGGGCGACAACGTTGGTCTCCTTCTTCGCGGCATTGAAAAAGAAGACGTCGAGCGTGGAATGGTTCTCGCCGCTCCTGGCTCGATCAAGCCCCACACGAAGTTCAAAGCTTCCGTGTACGTGCTTACAAAGGAAGAGGGCGGTCGTCACACACCGTTCTTCCGTGGCTACAAGCCGCAGTTCTACTTCCGCACAACCGACGTGACCGGCTCCGTTATCCTGCCCGAGGGCGTGGAGATGGTTATGCCTGGTGACAATGTTGAAATCACCGCCGAACTCGGCAAGCCGATCGCCATCGAAAAAGAGCTTCGCTTCGCTATCCGCGAAGGTGGCCGTACCGTTGGCGCCGGCGTCGTCGCCGAAGTCGTCGAGTAACCTGAAATTAAGAGCGGGGTCCGGTGTCTAACCGGCCCCCGCTTCTTTTTTGTCCATTCCAAAGGCAGAATTTAGGGCGGAACAAATGGCAGCAACAGCGAATCAAGTCATCCGTATTAACCTGTGGTCCTTCGACCATCGTCTCCTGGATAGCTCAGTGACGAACATCGTAGAGACTGCGCGTGGCACGGGAGCGGGCATTTGTGGCCCGGTCGCGCTGCCGACGCGGATCCAGCGGGTGACCGTGAACCGCTCGCCTAATGGCGATAAAAAGAGCCGGGAGCAGTTCGAAATGCGCCGGCACAAAAGGCTGATCGATCTGATCGATCCGCCGCAAAAGACGCTCGACGAGTTGCAGAACCTAGATCTGCCCGCCGGCGTTTACGTAGAGATCAAGCTCACCTCCTAAGGTAGCTTGAACCGCTCAACTGACTTTGTTTGATCGAACGCCTCCGCTCCGAGGCGATATTACGGAGGTACCGGAGATGCCACTCGGCTTACTCGGCAAAAAATTAGGGATGACGCAGCTTTTCGATGAGAAAGGCACAGCGATTCCCGTAACAGTGATCCAGGCTGGCCCTTGCAAGGTCATCCAGAAGCGCACCATGGACTCAGACGGCTACAATGCCGTTCAGATCGGCTTCGATCCGAAGCCAGAGCGCAAAGTGAACAAGCCGATGGCTGGTCACTTCGCTAAAGCTGGCGTCGAGGCCGTGCGCCTCGTACGTGAGCTGCGCGGCGACGAAACGCAGGAACTCGAGATTGGCGGCGAGCTTAACGTCTCCATGTTCGAGGAAGGCGAGCGCGTCGACGTCTCAGGCCAGAGCAAGGGCCGTGGGTTCACAGGTACGATCAAGCGGCACAACACCAGCCCGGGTCCCAAGACCCACGGCTCGATGTTTCACCGCAGGCCTGGTTCAAATGGGGGGTCTTCATACCCCTCGCGTGTGTTCAAAGGCAAGAAGGGCCCGGGCCAGCACGGCAACGAGCGCGTGACCATCAAGAAGCTCCGGATCGTCAAGTGCGACACCGAGCGGAACTTGATCCTCGTCCGGGGTTCAATCCCTGGCGCAAACGGCAGCTACGTGGTCATTCGCAAGGGTCGCGGCAAGTAATCCATCAGGTAGGTAAGAGGCTAAGAAAATGGCCACACTGACAATAAAAACACAAGACGGTTCGGATGCAGGCAACTTTGACCTGTCCCCTTCCGTGTTCGAAGTGGAACCGAACGCTGTCGTTGTCCGCGAAGTGTACAATGCGTACATGGCCAACCAGCGTCAGGGTACCCACGCGACAAAGTCTCGCGGCGAAGTTCGCGGCGGTGGCGCGAAGCCATGGAAACAGAAGGGCACAGGCCGTGCCCGTCAGGGTTCCATTCGCTCAGTCCAGTGGCGCGGTGGTTGTATCGCCCACGGACCGCAGCCACGCAAGTACACACAGAAGATCAACAAGAAGAAGAAGCAGCTGGCGTATCGCAGCCTTCTCTCCGCCAAACTGGGAAACAATGAGATCGTCGGTCTCGATGCCATCCAGTTTCAGGCACCCCGGACAAAGGACGTCGAGCAGATGCTCGGCGCGCTGAACGCCGGCGAGGGCAAGGTTCTGATCGTCACACAGGAGCCGAACACGACGCTCCTGCGCGCATCTGCCAACCTGAACAATGTTAAGGTTCAGGTCGTCAACGCCTTCTCCATCTTCGATCTTCTTGTCTGCGACCGCCTGATCATCACGCGCGACGCACTCCAGTCCCTCCAGGAGCGCTTGGCATGAACAAGAGTCCTTACCAGATACTGATCCGGCCGATCATCACTGAGAAGGCCATGAATGTTTCCAATCCCGAGGCGCCGCAGTACCGCAAGCGCAAGGGTGACGACGCGGAACTTCAGTACACGTTCCAGGTCGCAACGAGCTCGAACAAACGCGAGATTCGTTGGGCCATCGAGACCGCCTATGGGGTGAAGGTGAAGAACGTCAACACCATCAACCGCAAGGGCAAGAACCGCCGCAACCGCATGCGTCTTGGCCGCTCGGGTAAAACGGCTGCCATCAAGAAGGCAATCGTGACACTCACACCCGGCCAAGAAATTCAGTTCATGTAAGCCGAGGAACACTGAAGATGCCTATTAAAAGATATAACCCGTATACGCCGACCCGGCGCACACTGACCACGCTAGACTTCTCGGAGATCACCAAGAAGTCCCCGGAGAAGTCTCTCGTCGAGCGTCTTCCCTACAAGGCTGGTCACAATAATCAGGGTCGCATCACCAGCCGCTTCCGTGGTGGTCGTCACAAGAGGCTTTACCGCCGAATCGATTTCAAGCGCATCAAGGACGGTATCCCCGCCCGCGTTGCCGGTATCGAGTATGATCCGAACCGTACGGCCAACATCGCCCTTCTTCACTATGCAGACGGCGCGAAGGCGTACATCCTGGCTCCGAAGGGCATCACCGTCGGCCAGACGATCATGAATGGCCCCGATGCGGAACCGCGTGTTGGCAACTGCCTTCCGCTCGATAAGATTCCCGTCGGTACCGTGATTCACGCCGTCGAGTTGAAAGCGGGCAAAGGCGCTCAAATGGCTCGTTCCGCAGGCGTCGGCGTCCAGTACCTCGGGCGCGAAGGTCGCTTCGCGATTCTTCGTCTTCCTTCCGGCGAGCAGCGCATGGTGCTCAACACTTGCCGCGCAACAATCGGCGAAGTTGGCAACAGCGATCACGAACTCGTGGCAATCGGCAAGGCCGGTCGTCAGCGTTGGAAGGGCAAGCGCCCCCACAACCGTGGCGTCTCCATGAACCCGGTTGATCACCCGATGGGTGGTGGCGAAGGCCGCACCTCCGGTGGTCGCCACCCCTGCTCCCCGTGGGGTCAGGCCGCCAAGGGCAAGCGCACACGTTCGAAGCGCAAGTACAGCGATCGACTGATCATCCGCCGCCGGGGCAAGAAGTAACAACCCGAGCCAGCACGACTGAATTAGAGGAATATTATGCCGCGTTCACTAAGAAAGCCGCCCTACATCGACCCCTCCCTCATCAAGAAGGTGGACGAGATGAATCAGAAAAACGAGAAGCGAGTGATCAAGACCTGGTCCCGCCGCTCGATGATCTCTCCGGACATGGTTGGGCACACGATTGCCATCCACAATGGCAAGGCATTCATCCCAGTGTTCGTAAGTGAGCAAATGGTGGGGCACAAACTGGGCGAATTCGCCCCGACCCGCACCTTCCGCAGCCATGGCGGCAAGACCGCTAAGGCCACCAAGTAATCGGCCGCGTAACCAGGAGCTGAACGATGAGCAAGCAGAAGACTGTAAAAGCCCCATTGACCGCCGACGGCCGGCCTATTGTTTCCCGCGCCCACACGCGCAGTGTGCATGTGGCGCCGCGCAAGGCCCGCCTGGTGGTTGACTTGATCCGCAACAAGACAGTGGCAGAGGCGCTCGAGATTCTCGCCTTCACCCACCGTCCGTCGGCCGTGCCCTACGTCCTGAACACACTTCGTAGCGCCGCAGCCAACGCTGAGAACATTCACCCGGAACCGGGCAACCTGGTGGTTGCCGAAATCCGCGTCGATGGTGCGCCGATGATGAAGCGCATCCGCCCGGCGTCGATGGGTCGTGCCGTTCGCATTCGCAAGCGCATGAGCCACATTTACCTCGCACTTTCAGAGTACTGAGCGCCACGCAGGCGCCCCAATCCAGGAGGATTTAACCTTGGGACAGAAAATTCATCCATACGGTTTGCGTCTCGGCTACATCGCCGACTGGCAGTCACGCAGCTTTTTCCCCAAGAACTATAAGGAAAACCTGCACGAGGACCTGCGCATCCGCGAGATGATCAAGGCCCAGTACAACCATGCTGGTATCGCTCGGGTCGACATCGAGCGCGCAACACGCCGTGCAAAGCTGACGATCCACACCGCCCGCCCGGGAATCGTGATCGGCAAGAAGGGTGAGTCCATCGAACGACTCCGCAAGTCACTCGAAGGCCTCACAGGCAAGCAGATCATGATCAACATCGAAGAGATCAAGCGCCCCGACATGAACGCGCAACTCGTTGCCGAGAATGTTGGTGGTCAGCTTCTTCGACGCATCAGCTTCCGCCGCGCCATGAAGCGCACCGTTCAAAGCTGCATGAAGGCTGGCTGCCTTGGAATTCGTATCCAGTGTGCCGGTCGTCTTGGTGGCGCTGAAATGAGCAGGCGCGAGTGGTATCGCGAAGGCCGCGTTCCCCTTCACACGCTGCGCGCCGATATCGACTACGGCTTCTCCGAGGCCAAAACGAAGTACGGAATCATTGGTGTGAAGACCTGGATCTTCAAGGGAGAGGTTTTCCCTGGTTCTGGAAACGCCTGAGAATAACGAACTGACGACGTTAACCACCGAGGTTTGAAACAATGCTGTTACCGAAGAGAACAAAATTTCGCAAGATGCAGAAGGGCAAGCGCCGTGGCAAAGCCTACCGTGGCTCCACGATTGCTTTCGGCACCTATGGCATCAAAGCGATGGAATGCGGCTGGATCACAAACCGCCAGATCGAAGCGGCTCGTGTCGCGATTACGCGTACGGTAAAGCGTGGCGGTAAGCTCTGGATTCGTATCTTCCCGGACAAGCCGCTGACCGCCAAGCCCGCTGAAACCCGCATGGGTAAAGGCAAGGGCAACCCGGAACACTGGGTGGCCGTCGTGAAGCCTGGTCGAATCCTCTTTGAACTTGAGGGTGTCAGCCCGGAGTTGGCGCGCAAGGCGATGAGCCGCGCGATCTACAAGCTTCCCCTCCGCGCCAAGTACGTTGAGCGCGAAGAGCCCGCGGGTCACGCCGCCGGCGTTAAGGAGTAAGGAAAATGGCACAGGGACTCAAAGCCGCCAAGATGCGCGACATGAGCCTCGAGGATCTGGAGCTTCGTGCTGCGGAACTCCAGAAGGAGATGTTCGACTTGCGTTTGCGGTTGACAACCAAGGAGGAAGCCAATACAGCCCTCCTCCGCGACAACAAGCGGGAATATGCCCGTCTCCTCACCGTGCTCAACGAACGGCGCATGGAAGCTTCCTGAAAAGGAACTTCCTAAACCGATCTGATACAGAACTTTAACTGATCTCTTCAGGAGTTGGCCCGATGGCCGAAACGGCAGCACAGGAAACAAAAGCGGAAGAACGCCCACAGGCCAAACGCCTGATCGGCATGGTGGTTTCAAACAAAATGGACAAGACGATCGTCGTCGAAGTCCAGCGTCTGATTCGCCACCGCGTCTACAAGAAGTACATTCGCCGGCGCAAGAAGGTGTACGCTCACGACGAGCAGAACACCGCTGGTATCGGCGACAAGGTCGAGGTAGCGGAGATTACCCGTCCCCTCAGCAAAACCAAGCGCTGGCGCCTCACACGCGTCATCGAGCGCGCCAAGTAACTAACGCTCCGGTGGAGCAAGATTTCGTGAGGATGGTTCCAGAGCAATGATCCAAGAATATACCATGCTCAAGGTCGCCGACAACAGTGGCGCCCGCAAGGTACGCTGTTTCAGAGTCCTCGGCGGATCGAAGAGACGCTACGCCTCCATCGGAGACGTGATTGTCTGCTCGGTACGTGACGCGGACCCGCACGGCAACGTGAAGAAGGGCAACGTCGTGAAATGCGTCGTCGTCCGGACCAGGAAAGAAATCCGCCGCGAGGATGGAAGCTACATTCGCTTCGACGACAACGCCGCGGTGATCCTGAACGCCAACAACGAGCCGGTCGGAACCCGTATCTTCGGTGCCGTCGGTCGTGAGCTTCGCGCCCGCAAGTTTATGAAGATTATCTCGCTGGCCCCCGAAGTTATCTGACCCGGGCGCAAGGAAGGTAAGAAGAGAAATGGCAGAAGATAAGAAGGTTTCCCCCAAGTTCCGGATCCGTCGCGACGACTTCGTCGTTGTGACCACCGGGAAGGACAAACCCCGCAAGGATGGCCGACGCAGCGAAGGCCGCGTTCTGGCTGTTGACCGCGGAAAAGGTCGTGTCCTGGTCGAGGGTGTCAACTATCGCAAGCACCACACGCGTGTCCGCCAGACCCAGCACGGCAACGAGGGTGGCATTGAGGACCGCGAGGGTTGGATCGACATCAGCAACGTCGCCATCGTCGATCCGCAAACGAAGAAGCCGGCCCGTGTCGGTATCAAAGTTAAGGACGACGGCAGCCGCGTGCGGTACACCGTCGGCAAGAACGCCTCCGGCGCCGAGCTCGATTAAGACCGACGGCTAAAGCGGCGAACATATCTGAGGTATGATTGAAGATGGGTAAGACAAGCAACAGTGGCGGCGCGGTGGTGATTGAGAACTACACCCCCCGCATGAAGACGCTCTACCACGAAAAAGTGGTGGCACAGCTTCGCGAGAAGTTTGCCTACAAGAGCGTTATGCAGGTACCGAAGCTCGAGAAGATCACGATCAACATGGGCGTTGGCGAAGCCTCACGCGATATCAAGGAACTTGATAACGCAGAACGCGAGCTGGGGATCATCACCGGCCAGAAAGCCAAGCGCACCCGCGCAAAGGTTTCTGTTTCGACGTTCAAGCTTCGCCAGGGAATGCCGGTTGGGTGTTTCGTGACACTCCGGGCCGATCGGATGTGGGAATTCGCCGACAGGCTGATCCACATCGCTCTTCCTCGTGTCCGCGACTTTCGCGGTCTCAACCCGAAGAGCTTCGACGGCCGTGGAAACTACACCTTCGGCGTTCGCGAGCACTCGATCTTCGTCGAGCTCGAGTACGATCAGATTTCAAAGAACCGGGGCATGGACATTACGTTCACAACCTCCGCAAAAACCGATGCCGAAGCGCGTGAGTTGCTCATGGCACTCGGCCTGCCGCTGAGAAAGTAACGAGGTAACAGGATAAAATGGCTGTTAACGATCCTATCAGCGATATGCTGACCCGCGTGCGTAACGCGAACATCCGTGGCCTCGACCATGTCGACGTCCCGAACTCAAAGACCAAGGTCGCCATCGCCCGGATTCTCAAGGACGAGGGCTTCATCAAGTACTACAAAGTGATGAGGAACAACAAGCAGGGCACGATTCGTGTATTCCTGAAGTTCGGCCCGAACCGCGAGCGCGTCATCAGCGGCATGGAGCGCGTCAGCAAGCCGGGCCTTCGGCGTTACATGAAGGCCCCCGAAATCCCCCACGTTCGTGGCGGACTCGGTATCACAATTCTTTCCACCTCGCAGGGTATCCTTACGGGCCGCGAGTGTCGCCAGAAAAACGTCGGCGGCGAAATCCTGTGCACGGTCTGGTAACTCCAGAATCCTGCACCCGGTAATTTACTGGAGGTAACGGCTGTGAGCCGCATTGGAAAACTTCCCATTTCGATCCCCGGTGGCGTCCAAGTGACTGTCAAAGAGGGCGTCGTCGAGGTCAAAGGCCCGAAGGGGACTCTGAACGTAGAGACCCACAATCGCGTGGCAATTGAACAGAAGGACGGCAAGATCCTGGTAGATCGCCCCGACGACACGCGCGAGTCGCGCGCGTTTCACGGTCTCTACCAGCGCCTGATCAGCAACTGCGTCACTGGAGTGACTCAAGGGTTCAGCAAGGAACTCGAGATTCAGGGCGTCGGTTATCGCGCTGCCCTCAAGGGCCGCGATCTGGACCTGAGCCTCGGGTACTCTCACCCGCAGATTTACAAGGCACCGGAAGGAATCACTTTCGAAGTTCCCAAGCCGACCACGATCGTCGTCAGTGGAATCGACCGCCAGAAGGTGGGTCAGGTTGCGGCAGAGATCCGCGGGGTGCGTCCTGTTGAGCCTTACAAGGGCAAGGGCGTCCGGTATCTGGGCGAGCATGTCATCCGCAAGGCCGGCAAGTCGGCCAAGTAATCCAAGAAGCTTTTGACCGCCTGAAGAGATACTTCAGGCTGGAGGACTGAAATGAAACTGAGTTCAAAGCAAGCTCTCAACCGGCGTCACCTTCGCGTTCGTCGCAAGGTCTCCGGTTCTGCAAGTCGCCCTCGGCTGATGGTGCGTAAGACACTCAAGCACCTTTACGCCCAGATCATCGACGATTCCCCCGAAACGGGCTGCCTGACCATCGCACAATATGGTACGGCGACCAAAGGCGGCGCTGGCAAGCACCACAGCAACGTCTCCTCGGCCCAGGAACTCGGCAAGGCCATCGGCGAGGATCTTAAGAAGCGCGGTCTGGAAACAGTCGTCTTCGATCGCGGCGGTCACCAGTACCACGGCGTCGTGAAGGCACTTGCAGATTCAGTACGTGAAACCGGAATCCGATTCTAACATTCACCGTAACGCAGGAAAGGTAGACGATCGTTGAGCGATGAGATGAACAAGAACAATGACGCGACGGCGGTTGCCGATGATGAAGTGGGCGCGAACGAGCAGGAGAACAACACGGATGATATCCGTGCCTCCCTCGCGCAGTTCCACGCTCCTATCGACGCCTCCAAGCTCGACCTGACCGAAGACGTCGTGGCGCTCAATCGCGTTGCGAAAGTCGTGAAGGGCGGTCGGCGCTTCAGCTTTACTGCTCTGGTCGTTGTCGGTGATGGCAAGGGACACGTCGGAGTGGGCTACGGCAAGGCCAACGAAGTTCCCGATGCGATCCAAAAGGGTGTGGACTCAGCCAAGAAGGCTCTGATCCGCGTGCCTCGCCTCAATAAGACAATTCCCTTCGAAGTCATGGCCGAGTTCGGCGCCGCGCGCGTCATGCTCAAGCCCGCTTCCGAAGGTACCGGCCTGATCGCCGGCCCGGCCGTTCGTGCCGTGCTCGAAAAGGCTGGAGTGACTGACATTCTGACCAAGGTGCTCGGCAGCGAGAACCACATCAACGTGGTTCGCGCGACTTACGAGGGCCTGCGGAATCTCGAACTCGCGGAGCAGGTCGCCCTGCGTCGCGGCAAGTCGATCGACGAAATGATGGGCCGCAAGGCAGCTGACCGTTATCGCGAAGCTCGCGCCGCCGCTGAAACCAGCGCGCCGGATTTCCATCAGATCGTGCACCAGGAGCAGAGCCAGCGCGGAACATACAGCGCCGGTGGCCGTAAGGGCGATTCCTAATCGGAACGCTTATCAGTAAACGAGGAACAGTGGTCACATGAAGAAAGTTAAAATTACCTGGGTCCGCAGTACCATCGGCCACCGCGAGGCACACCGTCGCGTGATCGAGTCCCTTGGCCTGCGCCGTTTGAACCACTCTGTTGAGAAGGACTTTACGCCTTCCATCAAGGGTATGTGCGATAAAGTATCGTACCTCCTTAAAGTAGAGGAAGTTGAGTAAGATGAAGATTCACGAACTGCCCGGCGATCCCGGCGCACGACAGAAGAAGAAGCGCCTCGGCCGTGGACACGGCAGCGGTCACGGCAAGACATCCGGCCGCGGTCACAAGGGTCAGGGCGCGCGCAGCGGCGGCGGCACAAACCGCGGCTTCGAAGGTGGACAGGTTCCCCTTCAGCGTCGTCTTCCCAAGATCGGCTTTACGAATCATTTCCGCGTTGAGTACGAAGCGATCAACGTCAGCCAGCTCGAGAAGTACTTCGACGACGGCGCGACGGTTGATCGCGCGGCGCTGGAGAAGGTTCGCCTGGTGCGCACCAATAATCCGGTGAAGCTGCTCGGCAACGGAAGCCTCTCCAAGAAGCTCACCGTTCGAGTCGACAAGGCGAGCGCGTCTGCTGCGAAGAAGGTCTCCGACGCTGGCGGCAGCTTCGAAGCCATCAAGTAATCAAAGGGGCGACCTGAACCGGTCGCCTCATTTAACGTCTCTGGCTTCCGAGCCAGGCAACTGGTACTGAAACAGGGGAATCCCGAGCGAATGCTACAGTCGCTGCGAAACATTTGGAAAATCAAGGACCTGCGGGACAAGATGCTGTTCACGCTGATGATGATCGGCGTGTTCCGTATTGGTTCCTTCGTTCCTTGTCCCTTCGTTAACGTTGAAAACCTGAAGAAGCAGTTCACCGAGAGTGATCTGCTTTCCGGGTTGTTCGGCGTTGCGGACATGTTCACCGGCGGCGCGTTTTCGAACATGTCGGTCATGGCCCTCGGGATCATGCCCTACATCTCCGCCTCCATTATTCTCCAGCTGATGATGGTCGTTGTGCCACGGCTTGAGAAGATGGCGAAGGAAGGCGATGCTGGCCGTAAAAAGATCACCCAGTACACGCGCCTCGGCACAGTAGGCTTGGCAGTTGTTCAGGGTTTCGGCCTCGCGATGTTCATGCTTCAGCAGCCCGAGTGGATCACGCCGTTCATGCGTGACGGCTGGGGTCGCGTTCTGTTCATCCTCTCAACCGTTCTTTCAATCACTGCCGGTACGACGTTCCTCATGTGGATCGGTGAAAAGATTACGGAAAAGGGTATCGGTAACGGTATCTCGCTCCTGATCTGCCTTGGCATCATGGCCGCCTATCCGACTCAGCTGAAGGTATCATGGCAGAGCGTGAAGCTGGACGCCATTCAGCCGATTTGGCTCCTCATCATTGGCGTACTATTCGTCGCCGTGACGATGCTCATCATCCTGATTCAGGAAGGCGCGAGAAAGATCCCCATTCAACACGCCCGACAGCAATCCGTCGGACGCAAGATGCAGGTTGGCCAGACGAACTATCTTCCGTTGAAGGTCAACACTGCTGGCGTTATGCCTGTCATCTTTTCTATGGCGATCCTTCAGGTCTTCCCAACCGTCTTTGGTTGGATCGGTACTGACCCCGATTCACAGCTCGGGTTCCTGGGCGAGTTGTTCGCTTACACTTCTCGCTACAACCCCTATACGATGCTCGGCATGGAGAAGGAATCCATCTTCCTGCTCCTCAAGGCCATCAACCCCAACATGATCGCGTTTCTGGTTTTGACCTTCGCTTTCTGCTTCTTCTACACGGCGATTGTGTTTAACCCCCGCGACATCGCGGACAACCTGCGCCGCGTTGGTGCCTTCGTTCCGGGATATCGCCCGGGACCGCCGACGGCGAACTACATCGACAAGGTGATGACGCGCATCACGTTTGTAGGCGCGACGTTCCTTTGCAGTGTTTCAGTCATTCCCCAGTTCCTCACGGTTGCTTTCAACATTCCCTTCGAATTGGCGCAGTTCGCCGGCGGTACGGGTCTGATCATTGTTGTGGCCGTTATTCTGGATACAATGAAGCAAGTTGAGACGCAGATGTTGATGCGTCACTACGACGGGTTCAAGTCGCGTCGCCAGGGTTCCGGCGGGCGGTCCCGTTGGTCAGCCAAGGAGCGGAATCGCTAGAGCAGCGCCGCGTTTGGCGTACTCTGCGTGAACGGAGCCGGTTCTTTGAATCTTATCCTGTTTGGTCCACCGGGTTCCGGTAAGGGGACACAGTCCGCCCGGCTCGTCGGCCACTACGGGATGACGCACATCTCGACAGGCGACGCGCTGCGTGCAGCGATTCGCAACAAGTCAGAGATCGGGATGCGCGCTCAGGCAATAATGGAGCGGGGGGGACTTGTCGGCGACGAATTGGTCACCGACCTTCTTCGCTCGATCATCGGCGAACATCGCGATACGACCGATTCGTTTCTTTTCGACGGTTACCCGCGCACGCGCCAACAAGTGATGAACCTCGATCAGGTGATCGAGGAATTCAACCTCTCGCCGCCGGCTGTCATCCAACTGGATGTGCCCGACGAGACACTGATCCTCCGATTGACGGGCCGGCGCTTGTGCGCCCACTGCCGCGCAGTCTTCAACATCTACTTCTCGCCAGCACGGCAGAACGGGGTGTGCGACATTTGCGCGGGGCCGCTCATGAAACGGGTCGACGACAACCCGGAAACCACGCGCGAGCGACTGCGCGTCTATCACGGGCAGAGCAGGCCAGTCCTCGAGCAATACCAGGAACGGGGCCTCCTCTACACGATCGATGCAACGGGAAGCGCGGATGAAGTCTTCCGCAAGATTAACTCGGTGATCGAAGAGAACTACTGAAGTGAGCAGGCTGAGGAAACTGACAAAGTCGGTACGCAAGAAGCGTCGGAATCGCAACACCATGGGAGACCGGGGAAAAGTTCCCCAGTACCTCAAGAGTAGCGAAGAACTGGCAGGAATGCGGAAAGCGGGTCATCTCCTCCAGAAGATCATGCTCGAGGTGATGGACAACGTCCAGGTGGGCGTCACCACGCTTGAGCTCGACAAGCTGGCCTACTCGCGGATCAAGGAAGCGGGAGCCAGGCCGGGGTTTCTTAACCTCTATGGGTTTCCCAACACGCTGTGCATCTCGCCGAACGAACAGGTGGTGCACGGCATTCCCACCGGGACACCCATTATGGACGGGGACATCGTTTCGGTGGATTGCGGTTTGGTCCTCGATGGTTGGTTCGCGGACATGGCATACACCCGGGGCGCGGGAGAGATCACTCCCGAGGCGAAGCGACTGCTCGCCGTGACGCAGAAGTCGCTCTTCGCCGGGATCGCCGCGATCGAAGTTGAGGGCCGATTGTCAGAAGTAGGCGGCGCGATCGAAGACACGGTACACGCCGCAGGGTACCACGTCGTAGATGAGTACGGCGGCCACGGAATTGGCAAAAACCTTCACGAGGATCCACACGTCCACAACAGGCGCAAGGATCCCGGAGGCCATCATCGGATCAAGGCCGGACTGACCATCGCGATTGAACCGATGGTGAATATCGGGACGGCGAGAACGGAAACGCTCGAAGACAAGTGGACGGTGGTGACCTTGGATGGGTCCCTTTCCGCGCACTTCGAGCACACAGTGGGAGTTTGCGGCGACGGTTTGGTTGAGATTCTGACCCAGGACCCGGCGCTGGACGAACCCCGGTACTACTAGTTTTTTCGGTGCGTGCCTGTTCGGAATTGCTCTTGACAGGTGGGCCCCGGGATTGACACGGTTAGAAATTGCGGTCGGGAAACGTCCACGTGACGTAAACCCGGTCAAATCTGAATGCGTAACGAAGGACTTATGGCCAAGGAGAAGGGAATCGAAGTCGAGGGTGTGGTGACTGAAAAGCTGCCCAATGCGATGTTTCGTGTCGAGCTGCAAAACGGGATGAACATCCTGGCCCACATCTCAGGCAAAATGCGGATGCACTGGATTCGGATTCTACCCGGAGACAAGGTGACCGTAGAAATTTCGCCCTACGATCTAACGCGCGGCCGTATCACCTATCGTAACAAGTCGTGAGTTCTTTCCCCAGTGAGGGGATTAGTTTGATGAAGCCGACGCCCTCGGGTGTCGTCCTCAGCAGAAGGCAAGGAGAAACCGTCCCATGAAGGTTCGGGCGTCCGTCAAAAAGATGTGTAACAAATGCCGTATCATCCGCCGTCGCGGTGTGGTGCGGGTGATTTGCCAAAATCCGCGCCACAAGCAGCGCCAGGGTTAAGAAGGAGTACGCAACGTGGCTCGTATCGCCGGTGTAGACCTGCCTCGTGAAAAGCGTGTGGAATGGGCTTTGACCCGAATCTACGGAATCGGACCCACCACCGCCACACAGATTCTCGCGGAAGCTGGGATTGATCCCAACACACGCGTGAAGGATCTCGTCGAGGACGAGGTAACAAAGATTTCCACGATCATCGCTGGGAATTACAAGGTGGAGGGTGATCTTCGTCGCCAAGTCTCCACGAACATCAAGCGTCTGATGGATATCGGCTGCTACCGTGGCGTACGTCACCGTCGTGGTCTTCCTGTCCGCGGACAGCGCACCCGCACCAACGCTCGCGGGCGCAAGGGTGGCCGCAAGACCGTTGGCGTCACCAAGAAGTAACCAACTACCGTACGCGGTAACACGCTGAAGCATCTGACTGGAGTATATGAGGATGGCAAAGAAGACTTCCTCGAAGGTTTCTTCGAAGAAAAAGGTGAAAAAGAACATCGGTCACGCGATTGTGTACATTCGCGCGACGTTCAACAACACGATTGTTACTTTCACCGATCGGTCCGGAAACGCGCTGAGCTGGGGCTCGGCGGGTGCTGCGGGCTTCAAGGGTTCCCGTAAGTCGACTCCCTTCGCCGCCGGTCAGGCAGCGGAGAAAGCCGCTCGCGGTGCCATGGATCACGGCGTCAATGCCGTCGACGTTTACGTTAAAGGCCCGGGGTCTGGTCGCGAGAGCGCCATTCGTTCACTCCAGGCTAGCG
>JAUIJJ010000023.1 GCA_030431385.1 bacterium
CGTCGTGAAGACCTTCGTCGAGTCGTGGAACCGTCAGGATTTCGCCAGCGAGTTTAACTGCCTGGGCGAGGAAATGACCGGCGGGCTCCAGCTCCACGACTACGTCCAGCGGCGTAGACGGTGTTTTACTGAGGAGAAGGGCTTGGAGCGCCGCCAGCTCGTGAATGAGGTGACAGAAGAGAAGGAAAGCGGCAGCATCTCGAAAGTCGTCATCCAGCGCGAGGACGTCTCAACGGCTGGCTCGAAGAAGCGCCAGGAAAGCTACGCCCTCAAGAAAACAAATCAAGGGTGGAAGATTGTCAACTGCCGCAGCACCCGAACTTAACCGGGCACGGTGTGCTGTGTCCTTGACAAAAGCGGCGGTGGGGGACCATTCTCCCCCTAGTGTTTGGAGGTTCCCCCTCGATCCTCCGACCTCTCCCCTTGGGCCGGTGAAACCTTAGGAGTCTGATACTATGCCTGAATTCTTGTATGAAGCCCTCGACAAGGGTGGCAAACAGGTGCGCGGCATCATCGAAGCCGCCAACGAAGACGTCATCGTAGAAAAACTGCGCAGCATGGGCTATTACCCGCTGAAGGTGACGGCTCACAAGACCAACGCTGCCAACGCGGACCTTCTCGCTCTGCCCGGCCTGAAACTGATCTTTCACCGGATCAAGACCAAGCACATCATGACTTTCACCAGGCAGCTCGCGACGCTCATCGACGCCGGCCTGCCGATCATTCGCTCCCTGTCCATTCTTCGAGATCAGGTAGAGTCGGAGATTTTCAAGGAAAAGATTACAGACATTATCGAGCAGATCGAGGGCGGTGGTTCGCTCTCCGAGGCCTTGGCGCGCCATCCCAAGGTCTTCGATAATCTGTACGTCAACATGGTACGCGCCGGAGAGATCGGCGGTGTGCTCGAAGCGGTGCTGAACAAGATCGCAGAGTTCCTCGAAAAGGCGCAGGCCCTGAAGGGCAAAGTGAAGTCGGCGATGATGTATCCGCTCGTCGTGTCGCTTCTCGCCATCGGTATTGTGTCGTTCATTCTTGTGACGATTATCCCGAAGTTCGAGGACATTTTCCGCCAACTCGGCGCGGAACTCCCCGCCCTGACCCGTTGGCTGATCACCGCGTCAAACGTGCTGATGTACAAGTCGCCATGGGTTGTGGCTGCGTGCATCGTGCTCTACATCGTCTACAAGAAGATCAACGGGACCAAGCAGGGTAAGTACGTGCTCGACACATTGAAAATGAAGATCGTCGTCTTCGGGCCGCTGCTCAAGAAAATCGCCATCGTGCGTTTCGCCGGCACGCTTGCCACGCTGATTCACGCCGGTGTGCCGATTCTCCAGTCGCTCGATATTGTGCGCGATACGTCCGGCAATGAAGTGATCTCCCGTGCCATGGATAAAGTCTACAACTCCGTTAAGGAAGGCGAGACGATTCACGAGCCATTGAGCGAGTGCCCCGTGTTCCCCCCGCTGGTCGTTCACATGATCGCCGTTGGCGAAGAAACCGGTGCCATCGACTTGATGCTCATCAAGGTCGCGGAAGCCTACGAGCGAGAAGTTGACGATACAGTCAACGCGCTCACATCGATTCTCGAGCCGATCCTCATCGTGTTCCTCGGAGCGATCGTCGGCGTCATCGTCGTCGCGCTCTACCTGCCGCTGTTCAGCATTCCGAAGATCGTCGGCAAGTAAGCCTCTCCCACAGATTCTCAAAGAAGACCGCAGCCCGTCGCTGCGGTCTTCTGCCTTTTTACAGCCCCCAGACATTCCGGTTGCCAGTGATCGCCTCCAATCCCACCCTTGGGCGTAACCGAAAACTGATGAGAAAAGGCGACCCCACGCCTCTCAAAGGAAACTGCTATGAAGAAGCATTGCCTGCTGGCATTGGTCTTGTGCGCGCCCGCGCTTGGTTTTTCCCAAGATACGATCGAGGGGAGCCCGGACGATTACATTCAATCGGCCCCCGTGTTCACTGTACCGGTGAGGATTCCTGCGATCGATCGGCTCCAACCTCTGTTGCCTTCTCGTGATCTCGAGGGAGCCGCAAAGCTGAACTCCGAGCTACAAGAGGTCCTGCTGCAGTACCTTCAGCACGGACGCACCGACATCCGCAACATGGCCCTCGATGGCGGCAAGCCTTACACGGAAGTCTGCTTCTCCCACGAAGACATGCCAATTGTCGACATCACAGTGATAGGCGACTTGAAAGCGGCAAAGGAGGAGCTGGCAGCGCTACCCGGCGCGAAAGTGCTCGGCGTGGCGGAGTGCGCGTTCTACGGGCAGATCAGCGTCGCTGTTCCTCCAGATCAGCTGATCCCCATGACCCGCACCAGCGGGTCGCGCTCCTTCATCGCCAGCGCCGGAATGACGGGGCGCATGTTGGAGGAGGACTGGAACCAGGCTCCGCAACCCAACGGTGAATCATCTGCTGGCGCCCGCGCTCAGGGCGCGGCCACCAATCAGGCCGAAGACACCATGGGTATCACTCGCGCAAAGCAACTGTTCACAAATCCCGACGGAGGCGGCTTTGACATCGGCACCCTCTCCGATTCAGCGAATCGCGTTAATGCAGTGGGAGGCGATGGCGGGCTCTTCGGTATCGCCGAGTCCCAGAACACCGGTGACCTACCGCCCGACAATCGGATTAACAATGTAAACGACTCCGCAGGCGGGACCCTCACCGATGAGGGACGCGCCATGATGGAAGTTATCTACGACGTCGCCGATAACTGCGGCACCTATGGATTCGGCACCGCGTTTGGCGGCGAATCGACGTTTGCCGCTAATATCACTGCACTAGGAAATGCAGGGATGGACGTGATTAACGACGACGTCATCAATTTCCATGAGCCGATTTACTTCGACGGGCCTGTTAGCACCGCCGTGAACAATTACGTGGATGGCGGCGGAATCTACTTCTCCCTCAATCACAACTACGCAAACAATTGTTACGAAGGCGTCTTTAACACCGGTACTGACGGCGACTCATATCACGCCTTCAATGGAACTACAGACGAACTCTGGCGGTTCACGCTCACCAACAATGCGACCCTTCGTGTCAGCCTTCAGTGGGGAGAGATGTATGGAAACGCCACTGTAGGAATGGACTTTGATCTTCTCATCTCGGATGGTGCCGGTGGCTTCACCACTATCCTTTCGTCCAACGATCCCAATGTCGGGGGGGATCCTCACGACTACGATGGCAGCTATGTAAATATCACGGGCGCGACGCAGACACTATACCTTGCCATTCAGCAAACCGGTGGCAACGCGGCAGGGATGCCCTTTAAACTTCGAGTGCACGCCGGAACGTCGGTAACTCCCAGTGAATACGCTGCCAACAGAACAGGCATGTTAACCCCTCACGCAGGAACTCCCAAGTCGATCGCGGTTGGGGCAGCGGACTACCAATCACCCAACGTCGCCGAGGCGTTTTCAAGCCACGGACCGCATCGACACTTGTTTAACTCTGCGGGCAATCCGATCGACCTTACTTACACGAAGCCGGACTTCCTCTGTTACGATGGAGTCGACACCTCGTTTTTCGGCACAACCACCGACCCCGACGCTACGGGGTTCCCAAACTTCTTTGGAACCTCCTGTGCGACTCCTAACGCCGCGGCCGTTGGAGTGATTGTGTTAGATGTCATCCAGGACCGTGGCGAGGTTATGAACCAGACGGATATGAAAAACCTCCTCCGCGATACGCTCGAAGACCTCGGAGATGCAGGTCACGATTTCATCTACGGATACGGCAGGATCAACGGCCTTGGCGCGGTGACAGCAGCTGCCGGCGCAGGAGCACCTGACTGGTGGGCATATCCCAATCAGTTCGGGCAGTTTACCATCGATCAGAACTTCTCTTCACACCTCGACAAGGAATACGTCCGCGTTGCGTTCGATTTAACAGGCT
This sequence comes from bacterium, assembly GCA_030431385.1. Classification (GTDB taxonomy): domain Bacteria; phylum Sumerlaeota; class Sumerlaeia; order SLMS01; family SLMS01; genus JAUIJJ01. The sequence continues at coordinate 3,910 of JAUIJJ010000023.1, forward strand.
CGGCCACAGCAACAGTTTCCGAAGACGGCCTTTCAGACCCTATGATCGCGATCTTCGATGAAAGCGACGACGATTTGCTTGGGATTAACTACAACTATGCAGGTTTGGATGACTGCCAGGTTTCTTGGTCAGCCATTGCCCATGACATCACCATTGTCGAGTTCTTCAGCGAAGTCGAATTCGCAGGTTCGGCAGACTTTGTTCTGACCATGGACGGCCCCGACGCATCCCCTACGGCGCTGTCGGGATTCAATATCTTTGGCGACATGACCTTTGACGGAAATCTCTTCGCAAGCGGGGACGCAGACTTCCATAGCTTTACTGTACCCCAGACGACAATCGGATCACTCTCTGTTGAAGTGGACCCGGAAGCTGGTCTGAATACAGTCATTTCCCTTTTCGATTCGAACGGGAATGAACTGGCGACATCTAACAATAGCAACGCCTTCGGTGCTGTAGATACTCTGACATATAACAGCCCCACACCCGGCGAGGAACTGGTGTTGGCCGTCTACCCGCATCATTGGGAGAGCGACGGTGATTTCGAGATTTCACTGAACTTCGCAACAGTCCCGGGACAGCCGGACGACTTGGGCGTGTTGACAACCATTGTTGACCAAATCGCGCGACCGAATCCTGTTACAGGCGTGCATATGATCGAGAATCAGGCTCTTTCGCTATACGACACTCACACGACGTACCTGTTCCCTGCGACTGGCGACACCGAAAACTATGCACTTCAAACCGCAGTCGATGGCGGAGGTGTTGTGACATCGGGACTTTATGACGACGGGGCAAACAGGTTGGCGTATGATGGTGACCCCTTCGGCCAAGTCAGTACGACGATAAACCACACTCTCGTTGGTGGGCAGGACGATTACTACTATACAGTATTCGGAACCTCACTCCCCATTCGGGGCGGATCGATCATTAATTTCCGTAACATTGTGGTTGAGCAGCCTGAACCCTATCGCGCAGCGACCCGAGTCTATCTCGACCCTGACGATGGGATCAACTCGCGAACGGGTTCGATCAATCCGTTTGGAGACAATGATTACTATACAATCATCGCGCCAGTGAACGCCTCCGGATCGATGACAGTATCCCTCGGATCGGGTACCGGATTCGACGGCGCATTTGACGTTTATGGCAGCACCGGTACGTATATAGGTACGGGAGACAACGCTGGTTCGGCGGGCACCGATACGCTCAACTTTCCTGTGACTCCCCTTGGAACGTACCATGTCCTGGTGCGCGGAGACCTGAACTCAAATGTGAATAGGTCAGACTCAACGCAGATTGGCAGTTTCACCCTGAGTGCTCAGGCGAGTGTCGTTCCCTTTAATAACGAAGACTCTGATGGCGATGGTTTCAGTGACCAATTGGAGGATGCCCTCGGCAGCGACTCGGACGACCCGGACTCGAACCCGTTCTTTGGCGATTTCGATTTCGATTCGTTCGCGAACATGTATGACGCGCTCGCGCTTGAGCGCGCCCTACCAGTCACCTACCGAGCCATTTGGGATGTTGACATGGACGGGAATGTGGACTCAGATGACGCGCTGGCGATACTTCTTTGGTCGACAGGTGCTCAAGGGTACGAAGTTCTTCCAATCGTTCCCCAATAGCGCAAACCACATAACCAAGTACTAATGAACCGGCGCCGAAGAAATTCGGCGCCGGTTTTCTACATACTGCGACGAACCTAAAACGTTGCATCAATGCAACAAATCATCGAGTTCTCTACAGTTGACCATTAAGAAATCAGATAATTTCCTGTCTTTTCCCAGAATCTCGCGGAATTGCGTGACGGCAAACCAGTTGGGGAGCATTATACAAACTGAGAGGTCCCTGGCAATAACTAGGAGGAACGATACAATGCGAAAGTACTCTTGTGTGATGCCTGCCTTGGCGGCGGCTGTTGCGCTGGGTCTCGTGGCTTCGACGGCGACCGCTGGGCCATGGAACACCAGATCGCAATTGGTTGCCACCGATGAACGGCAAGCCGGTGTCGAACGTGAATTCGAGATCACGGTGACATTGGACTACGATGCAAATGCCAGCTATCCGCAAACTGTCGAGGAGCGCCTACCCTACGAGGCGATTCTAAACGCGTTCGCGGAAACGGTATATGAAATGACAGAGGGCAAACACCGGCTCGCGAAGATCAGAGTCTTCTCAAACGGCAGGTTCGCGAGCAGCTCGGACATTCGATGGCGCGACGCTGGATGGCCGCGAGCTAGTCCCGGGGGTCTGGCGCCTTCGTCGGATCAATTCACAAAAGCCGATACGCCCTACATTCCGGGTCAGATTTTCTTCAGTGACCAGTTTGGCAGCCATACCTGGCTGTTTTCCGGTCCAGAGGAATCGGACCGCGCGGGCATCCTGCTGGCCTATCTGTGGGCGCAGTACGCTTACGGCCTGCTACCAGAGCACGAGGGCATGTGCATCCCGCCGGAGCTCTGTCACGAGGACCTCATCAGCCAGCGTTGGGCCGCCCAACCCGGGGATGTGACGGCGGGTGATACGCTCCTGTCGAACCCTTGGGTCGGCGACTTTGGCAATCGTGGGCCGCTCAACTTGAGCACCGACAGCAACTATGAAAACGCCTTCCGGACTGCGCAGTATCGTTCGTGGCGAGCCAGCAGCTGGGATACGCTCGGACGACCTCTCGCCGAAGATCCGATCATCCCCGGCTACTCCATGCGTCCGTCGCGCCTGCCTTACTCGGAATTCGTTTCAATCGGTGGGGAAGACTTCGGAAGTCAAACCAATGACCTACCAGACGAGTTCAGGCCAGAAATTCTCTGGGTAGGAAACACCACTGAGTACAGTTGGGTGCTGGACCGCTCGGGGAGCATGTCCGGGTCGAAGATAGAAAACCTTCGCGACACGTGCAAACTGTTCGCCTATCTCATACTTGAAACGGATTCGGTCGGTGTGGTCACGTTTAGCACTGACTTTATCGTACCGTTTCCGCTGAGCATGCTAACCTTCTCGGCGCGTCAGGAGCTCAAGATGGCGATCGACGCGATCCTCTCGGGAGGGGGGACGAACATGTTTGGCGGCGCGTTTCAGGGTCTCGACATGCTCATCAATGACGGTGCGGACGAGGCCACCAAAGTGATGTTCCTTCTCTCCGACGGGCAGCACAACAGCGGCCCCTCGGACTTCGATGGGCTCGTGTCGCTTGCTCTGCAACACGGCGTTCCCATCTTCACCTTTGCCTATGGTTCGTCAGCCGCAGCGCCTCTTCTCGAACAGATCGCCGATGCGACAGGCGGAAACTTCTACTTCTCGCCAACCGACCAAGGGTCGATCACAAGAGCATTTCTCGACGCCAATCAACAGGCCTCGGAGAGACGCACCTTGGTCAGCGCTTCGACCACAGTTGAACCGGAACAGATCTGGGAAACGTACTTCTCAGTCGATAGCAGTATCGAACGTATGGACATCGTTGTTTCCTACGAAACCAACGAGAGCAATCTTGAGGTCATTCTGTTTCCGCCAACACCCAATACAATCGACTTCGATGATTGCCAGGGTACGTCATCACGCGGCCAGTGCTCTGTAACAATTGGTGAACCGCAGCCGGGGAACTGGCACGTGCAAGTGAAGTCGAACTCTTTTGGAGGCTCCTTCGCGGCAGGGCTTGAGGTTTCGGCGATTGCATTCGACGGGATACCCAGTCCTGAGATTTCCGTCGAAGGAGGCAACGGGCGCAGCACGTTCTCCGCACCTGAGCCTGCATTGCTGACTGCCCGTTTCAATTCACTATACAATATCGCCAACGCCGAAGTGACAGCGACTGTCTACTCGCCGAACGATCAGATCACCGACATCAGATTCTTCGACGACGGGCTCGCGCCCGATTCGCTTGCGAACGACGGCGTCTATGCGGCGCTCATGCCATACGAAGGAGACGGAAACTACAACGTTGAAGTCTTCGCATTCGCAAACGCCGAGGCTTGGGAGACGTCAGTTGGTACGATTGGCCTCCCTGCACAAGATGGCAACACCGGTCCGATTGTCATGAACTTCTTGGACGAACCCTTGGTGCGGTTCACTAGAAAACAATTCCGAATCATTGGCGCGGCCACGGATCATGTTGGAAATTCTCCCGACAGCGCATCTACTCTATCCGCAGGTGCATTGCCCGTTTCATCAGACATACACGACGAAAGCGACGCCGACCTGTTCAAGTTAGAAGGACTAGCAGAACAGGGAGGCGAGTACCGTGCGACGATGCGGACCTGGAATGACTCTGCGCCGATCGTCTTCGAACTGTTAAATGGTGACGCTCTCGACTCGATACAATCGGTGAGCACGCAAGATAGTAGTAACGATGACAGGATGCCGACGTTGAATTTCGATGCCGAGGCAGGCGCCGAATACTATGTGAGAGTTAGTGGCGAGAGTTCCTTTGGCTACTTCCTCGATCTGAGAGAAATCAGCCCGACAACCATTCCGTACCAGCTGTTTGATTTCGAGTTACCAGGGTTCCCGCATCACGGATGGGAGTTTAGTTCTCCCAGTGAATTCGCTCCGGCGACGGGAACCGCGGATGGTGGAAAGCTGATGACGCAGCTTACTAGTAACACCAATTCCTTCGCCAATTGGTACTCGCCGGAAATTGGCCTCGGTCACGCGAATCCCTCTAGTGGATTGGGCATCATGCCGCCAGCGGACGGAATTGTCTACCGCGCGAACTACAATGTGAGTTCGTCGAACTCGTCGCGGCAGGACGCCCCGGGAGTCCGGTTTCGCGCCGCGCCGAACGAATGGGGAGTCATCGCGAGCCTCCTCGCGGAATCGGTCGGCCCCGGTCACTATTCACCGGATACAACGCCGAGGTTGTACCAACACTACTATAGCATTCCCTCTGCGGCCGATGACGTTAGGCTTTTCGGCGACGTATTGGGGTTCAATCCGGCGAACGACGCTGCCGCCGCCGTTACATATCATCAGGTGCAGTTAGAGGCACTCGATCTTTCGACGCTTACTGAGCAACGTACAGATGCCAACATAAACCTCGGCAACAACTCAGCCAACTGGACTTCGTCAGAGCCCATCGGCAATTTTCGACAGCCGGTGTTTAATGTTGGTCCCGACGGAGTGAAATTATCCGGAAGGTCTCAGGATGCTGATGAGGTGATCTTCGGCTACTGGACATCTGAGGCCGGCGATTCCTCAGTCGTACTTGGGCACAACCGGCTCTATCGCTTGTCATACACCGTCGAGAGTGATGCTGATGTCAGTGAGGTGTCAGAACTATCCACTGTCAGGTGCCGAATCAATACTGAATCGTACCTCGCCGCAGCAGATCTTCACCTTTCCGCGAATTCGGACGTAGGCTTTCAGCGGCTGCCTTCGGCAGGAAATGCCAAGACCTATGAACTCTTCTTCGCCCCACCACCGGTTCTCGCGGGCGAGAAGCTGATTCTCTCCTTCGACTTCCTACACGTACCGACGCCGGGCATAGACCCAACCCATGAATTCACTCTGCGCGGGATCACTGTTGATTCCTGGCTGCTCAATACCAATGGAGGTGTGTAACAATGAAAACTAATAAATCAAAGTACCAGAAACTGATTCGTTCATTAACGTTGCTTACTCTCGTGCTCGCGATGGTCTCGGAGTGTCGTGCCGACGTCGGGGTTAATATTCTGTCGGTAGACGTCGATGATGAGTTGGGCTTCCCTCGCATTGAGGCCAATGTAAGCGTCATTTCTGCAAACGCGAGCCAGTGCTTTCTAACGGCGGACAACTTCTCCGTGCTGGAAGACCAGGTTCAGCAAGACATTCTGTCTATTGACTGCACAGAAGCCGGTGGACTTCAAACCGATATCGTAATCGTCTTCGACGATACTGGAAGCATGTTTCAGGAAATTGCAACTATGCAGGAGAAAGCCACCGAGTTTGTTACTGACATTGTGAATGCTCAGATCGACGCGCGATTCGCACTGATCTCATTCAAAGATGTCCCGAGGCCGGTGCTCGATCTTACTTCCAATGTGAATGAATTTCAACAGGCGGTAAACTCGCTCTTCGCCTCGAGCGGGGGCGATCGGCCAGAGGCAGCTCTTGATGCGGTTGTTGGTGGAATGCAAGACCTTGATTTCCGCCCGGAAGCACTTCGCGTGTTTATGATTATCACCGACGCGCCAACTCACTATCGCGGCGACGGAACGCTGTTTAGCTCGTTTCTGATTCACGAGGTCGCGGCTATTGTTAACAATCAACGGGGCTCTGTGTTTGTCGTCTCACCTGATTTCGAGAACGAAAGAGCGTTCACTAATAATGAAGGTAAGGAGCAGTCGAGCGAGGCCGACAGTCGGCTCGAGTCCGTCAACCCGGAGGCTGACCTCAGGTTCCTCGCCGAACAGACCGGCGGGCTATGGCTGGACATCAACAGCAGCTCGGACTTCTCGATCATTATTGAGCAGATCATTCAAGCCCTTCAGGCGATTTATACTATTACTTGGGACTCGAGCGTTCCGGCGACAGGACTTCAGCGCGACGTTTGTATCACCATCGACGATCCACTCGAGGGCACAGGAATGGATTGTGGTAGCTATCTCACGCCGCCGCAGAACGACGATTTTGCCGATCGCGTTGAATTGATGAATACTCTGGCGTTCAATTCAATAGTTACTACGAATCGGAGCTCGACGAAGGAAGATGGAGAGCCGAATCACGCCGGCAACGAGGGTGGTTCGTCACTCTGGTTCGAATGGACAGCGCCTACTGCGGGGATTTATGCGTTCCACACCTTCCAGTTCGATGGTCCAGATACGCTCTTGGCGGTCTACAAGGGAACGCAACTTTCACAACTTCAAGAGATCGGGTCGAGCGATGATTCGCCGGACCTGGCGTTCACTGCTCCCTCAAAGAGCCTTGTCAGGTTCAGCGCGCAGGCCGGCGAAACTTTCGTCGTCGCGGTCGACGGCAAGAATGGTAGCGAAGGCCAGTTCACGCTTTGGTACTATAACCTGTCCTTCGACCAGTTCGAAATGCCCTATCAACTGGTGGGGTTAGAGGATGGCCTGCAATTGATGAACATCGGCGCGACTTCGCAGGCTGGCGAACCGTCGATCCTGAACGACCCACCAGATCATTCCTTGTGGTTTGAATGGACGGCGCCGCTCAATGCACCAATGCGCCTCGCGCTTGATGCCAGCTCTGCACTGCCACCATTCAGCACTCGTCCCGCACTGGGAGCTGTTTATACTGGCAATTCTATTGAATCGCTCACGTTGGTTGAAAGTGTACGCGGATCCGCGCTCGACTTCGACGCTGTGCAGGGAACGACCTATCGGATTCAATTCGATGGTGTCTCAAGCGAATACATTTTCTCGGGCGTCTCCCTATCTCCGCATCCGGCCAACGACTTCTGGTATGAGCCTTTCAATCTAACAGGGGATTCCGGTACCTATTCAAACAGCAACGTCGGCGCGACTGCCGACACCGGGGAGCCGCACCATGCGGGGATTGAACCAGAAAACTCTGTTTGGTTCGATTACGATTCGCGCACGAGTCAGGGGTGGTTCTCGTTGCTGGTGGAGCACAACGCCGATCAATCGCGCACCGCCGCGTACGAGGGACGCACACTCAATTCATATCGAAACGTCGCTGCTGGTGAAGCGCTGGAGGACAGCTACTTCAATGAAGTGGCCATCTTCTTCCGCCCATCGGAAACGACGTACAATTTCGCCGTGGATAGTGCCGCACCGGGCGCAGAGTACACGGTATCCTGGCGGCTCGATGATGATAAAGAAGACGACGCCTACGAGGACAACGACACACCGGAAGAAGCAGTCGATATTACCGGCACATCCAATGATACCCTAAGGTATTTGGTGCATCGTGATAACGACTACTTCATCGCGAGTGTGCCCGCCTTTAGCGACTTCCACGCGGCGATTCTCTTTGATGATGCATCGGGTGATCTTGACCTCAGCCTATTCAAGGTGGAAGGTGGTTCGAGCACGATGGTAGATTCTTCTAGTTCTACCGATTCGGGAGTGGAAGAGGTTAGCTATTCGAACACAACCGCACAGAGCGCAGTTGTCAGAGTGCTCGTGAGCGGCGACGAAAACGACTTCTATTCGTTGCGCGTGGCCACTCCAAGCAGCGACGCTGCCGTGATAGACGTCTTGCTGGGTACCTCGCCGAGCGACTCGCTCTTCGACTTTAACTCGGATAGCATCATCGACGCGGCGGACATTCGGTCGCCACGGGTTCCATAGGCGAAAGTCGGCTCAGTAAACATGAAAGAAGCGCGCCCAATGCGGGCGCGCTTCTTTGGTTACTATCTGTTGAATCAGTTAGTGAACGATGTTCCAGGAGTCCTGATACTTATCGAGTTCGTCCTTTGTGTAGGCGTCCATCGGGTGGTCGCGCTCGGGGATTTCCAGATGCTTGACTTCGCCGAAGAGTTCCGTTGAAAAGTAGCGCTGACCGGTATCGCAGATAACCGTCACGATGTTCTTCAGGCTCGGGTCCTGTTTGGCGAGTTTGATTGCAGCGACCACATTTGCTGCGGCGCTGATCCCGCAGAAAACTCCTTCCTGCCGTGGGAGCTCGCGGGCCATTGCCATCGCTTCGTCACTGCTGATCGTCACGACGCCGGAAAGGATCGAGACGTCGAGGTTGCGCGGCACGAAGCCGTCGCCGATGCCCTCGATCTTGTGTGGCCCCCACTCGCGCTTGGAAAGCAACGGGCATTCGGCCGGCTCGCCAGCGTAGAGCTTAACGTTCGGGTCCTGGTCGCGAAGGAAACGGCCCGTGCCTGAAAAGAGGCCACCGGTTCCCTGAGTCGTGACGTACGCACCGACTTCCCCTTCCATTTGATCCCAAATCTCCGGACCCGTGGTGAGGTAGTGCGCTTCGGGATTGAACTTGTTTTCGAATTGGGCCGGGACGAAGTACTTGCCCGGGTTGGCGTCGCGGACTTCCGCGAGTTTTTCAAGCGCGAGGTCGACGTCGGATTCGCCGCCTGCGGTGAAGATTAGCTCCGAGCCGTAGGCGCGCATCAGTTTCTTGCGTTCATCGCTCATCCCCTCCGGCATGACGATCGTACACTTGTAGCCATGTACCGCGGAGGCCCAAGAGCAAGCGATGCCCGCATTGCCCGTCGAACACTCCAGGATTTCCATGCCCGGCTTTAGGTCGCCGCGCTCGAGCGCACGACGGAACATGTTAAAGTAAGCGCGGTCCTTCAGCGACCCGGTGGGGGAGAAGTACTCGATCTTCGCGTAAATCGGGACGTTGACATCTTTGGTGACGTTACGAAGGCGAACGAGCGGCGTACGGCCAATCGCCTCGAAAATGTGTTCCAGTTTCTTCGAATTGGCCATCCAGTTCACGGCGGCCTGCGTTCCTGCACTCATCTGCGTGACTCCTAAAGTCGTTATGAAACCGGCCATCAGACTGATTTGATGGAGTCAGGTCAAGGACTCCTTGCCGAGAAACCGTTGGCTGAGGGCGTCGGCTCAAACGAAAGTCTGCCGGGCCTTGTCTGTTTGGCGACTTGCCCGTGCGGGCGTCAGAATCTCTGTTGCCCTGAAGCCCGTTTGGAAAATCAATGGTTTGCGCCCCGAGCGCGTAACTGGAAACTGAAGCGACCTATGACGAATCGAGTCCCATACCTCTTCCTTTTGACCGCGCTCGCCGCGCTTTTCGCTGGTGGCTGCGGGCACACTGATGCGCCGAAAGCCACTGCCGACCAACAGCCGCTCGCAGCCGCTCCTGTCGAAACTGCCTTGGTCATCAGCGAGGAGAGTGCCGCACGCCTTGATCCCACCGCGAAGTTCCTGCTCGGGCTGGAACGCGAGGTGCAGAACGATTACCCGCACCTGCGCGAAAAGCGCATCGCGGTCATCACGCACAAAAACTCCATCGATACGAGGGGCCACCACAGCCTCGAGTACTTTGTCGGGAACGAGCGATTCACCCTTTCGCGAGTTGCGCTCATCGACGACGGCACGGGAGCACACAACGACATCGTCGACGAGGCGCTCGGTCCTCCCGGCGAGGTCGCCATCTTCGAGTTTAACGCGGACTTCTACGATCCCGCCGACGCCTTCTACGACGGCCTCGATATGGTCGTGTTCGATGCTGCGCTGCCCGGCCCGCGTTTTGCCGTAGAGTCAGCCGTGCTTGGCGCGGCGCTGGAAGGCGCGGCCCTCCATCGAGTCCAGTTTCTCGTGCTCGATCGACCGCTGCGCGGAAACAACAGTTTGATCGAAGGCCCGACCACCGATGCTCAAACCGTAGGATCGCGGGAGGCGTTTCTACCTGTTCCGGTTTACACGGCGCTCACGCCGGGCGAACTGGCCACGCTGTATAACGGTCACTTTGGGATTCAGGGCGACTTGCAAGTCGTCGAAATGTCGAACTGGAACCGCGCCGCCGGGTCGGACTGGCTTCGGGGCGAGCCGCTTTGGCAGGTGGACAAGCAAGAACGCGCCAACCTCAAGTCCATCGCGGGGGAATTCTCCCTCGCGAGCGGCTACAGCGAGCTGAAGTCAGCCGCCGACATGGCGCGCCAAGAGGACTGGGAAGTCATCAACCTTCGCCGTGGCGAGTCGGCAATCGAGTTGGTTTTGCGCTCGAAAGAGGTCGAGCCTGCCGAGCTGTTGGATCGCTTGGCAGCGTTCTCTCCCGCTGGTGTCGAGCTGTCGATCGGAAGCGTTTCGCTGAGCATCGGCGACGTTCCGGCAGTCGTCGTTAGTGCGACATCGCCCCGCGAGATTCGCCCAGTGGAGTTGAGCCTCGCGCTTCGCTACGCCGCGCTGGCGGATTCATCGGGCTACCCGACCCCGGAGAGCCTCGGCCTCTACGCAACGAACTGGATGTACGAGGGCTTGCGCCGCGAAATCTCTCCGGCTGATTTGGCGCGGTCTTGGCAACAGGCACCAGCCTACGAAACCTTTATTGAAGAACGCCGCAAGGTACTGAGATACGAACCATGACCCTGAATCCTCGCAATCTGCTCCTCGCCGTCACCATCCTTCTGGTGGCATGTGCCGTGGCGTGCACCGAGAGCGGAAGCGGCGGAGATGTTGACTCGAACGGCAAACAGGAATCGGTAGAGGCGCGAACCGCGAGCATCGCCGGCCAAATCACCGTACCGCAGGATAAAGACGCCTTCGGTGTGACTGTCTACGCGGAGGGCACCTCCCACATCGCGATTACCGGATCCGCTGGCAAGTTCGTGCTCTCTGGCCTTGTGCCCGGGAGCTACACGCTCCGGGCGATGCGAGCCGATCTCGCCAGCGTACGGCTGGGCAGCCTCACGATTACAGAAGAAGACCTTTCCGCGCCGCAGCCCGTCGGCCAATTTGATCCTGTCGCGATGGAGTCGATCGAGCCTCCCAGCGCCTCGACAGCCGCAGGACTCGGTTCCATCACCGGCTCGGTAGCGACTGCGGTGGAGCTGGACCGTGAGGGCGTTCTGGTGATGCTCAACCAAACCCGGCAGAGCAGCGTCACTGATGCGAGCGGCAGCTACAGCTTTCCTTGGGTCTCCCCGGGCAGCTACTCGCTCACCTTCGTCAAAAGCGGTTTTCGCGAAGTCACAATTGCTGTTGTCGTGCGCCCCGGTGGTACTGTCACCGCGCCCGAGGCGACGCTCGTTCCCGCCACGGCAGAGGACATCGGGGCCATCGCCAGCGGCGCAGCGGGCAACAGGGTGATCTTCGGTCAGGTGGTCATGCTAACCGCAGACGGCGAGTCCTCGACCGACTACAGCAACGTGCGAGTCGCCCTCGAGGGGACCGGATTTCAGGCTACGCCAGACGCGGCCGGTCGCTACGAGATTCGCGGGCTTCAGCCGCGGCCCTACACCGTCGCCGCAAACGCACCGGGATTTGCCCTCGAACAGAAGTTCCGCGTCGATCTCGCACCAGTCGCCAACGCAAACGTCGACCTGACGCTCATCGAGGACACCTCCGATACCTTTGGGCTGGGTGGCTTGTTCGGGCGCGTCGAACTGGATGACGATCCCCCCGAAGGCCCCGCGGGCGTCCAAGTCGCCCTCGCCGGAGAGGACTTCGTGACCTTCACCGACGACGACGGCAACTGGGAGATTATCGGTGTCGAGCCCGGCGTTTACACCGTCGTTGCCACGCTGACCGGTTACCGCGACGCGCTCGTTCAGGGCATGGAAGTCGTCGGTGGCACTCCGACCGAGGTCGACGATATCATCCTTGAACTCGACGTGGAAGTGCCGCGCGTTGTTTTCACGGAACCTAAGGACGGCACCGGCGATGTCGCGATAGAACAGCCGCTCCTCATCACCGTGCAGTTTAGCGTCCCTATGGACGTCGCCTCCGTCCGCGAGGCCATCTCGATCCAACCCGAAACTGAGTTGAAGGTAACAGCGTTGGGGCAGCCGCACGCTCTCGGCGGCACTGACCTTTACCAGGTAGAGCTGGAAGCCGTGCCCGGAACCGGCAAGAAATCGGTTCGCTACGGAACTCGTTACAAGCTCACCATCGACCGCTCGGCGGAGAGCACCGAGGGCGTTTCCATGCGTCAGGATTACGAGCTAAATTTCACAACCGATTACGCGCTCATCATCGCGACGAACCCGGAAGACGGCGAAGAGGACGCCATCGCGCTCTTCGACCGCCCCGTGGAAATCTACTTCAACGCCCCCATCGACCCGGAAAGCATCGACCGAGACGACATTCGCATCTCGCCCGACCTACCCTCCCAGCCGAACATACACTTTCGGCGCGATCCGGACACGGGCTGGTCGAAACTCAACATCAGCGGGTATTTCGAGTTCGACACCGAATACAAACTATCCATCCGCCGAAGCGCCCTCACCATCACCGGCGACCGCGTGCGCAACCTGCCATACGACTTCAGCTTCAAAACGCGCGAACTCCACACCTACGACGAGTTCTACGGAACCGACCAAGACTCCCGAGACGCCAAAGAAAGAGAACGCGACCGGAAGTAGTAGGGGGGCCCGCTACCGCTACTCTCCCGCGCCAAAATCAGGCGCCCACAACTCTCAGCCACTCCGACTATTCCCTATTGCAGGCGACAGATTGCTATGTCTGAATGCACATGGATATGTCAGAATTGAACGGATGGAGGGCGTGCGGTCTTGCTGGGGTTCGCGCTTAGTGCTGGAATTGTTGTTGGCCTCGGAAGCATGGAGGGAATCGGTGCCGCCGGAATCCTCGGAGGTGTGGCCGGAAATTTGGCGGGTTGGATCGGGCGCACTGTGCTCGACGAAGCGTCGATTAGGATAGGGGGAGTAAACCACGACCTGTTCAGATCCATGGCACGGGCACACGGCGTCGCGCTCGGGGCCGTAACTAAGACCTTTGAGAACAATCCGGAATACTATGGGACAACCGAAGCTAAGCGTGAGAGAATCACCGCCCTTCTCGATGGACTGAGAAAAGAGGCATACGAGAATTCCCATCAGGTCACCGCGAAGAAGTGCTTCGAGGCGCTCAGAAGTGTAGTTTACAAACCAAGTGAAAACACAGGGAATCACGGGCAAGCTATTCCGTGGTTGATCGGCGTAGTTGATGACGCAGGTGAGATATCCTGGCGAAACATCGCCGATGTTCGACGGGCAGCGATCAGAGTCGTTGAGGAGCAACTACTCGACGAGATCGACAAGCCGTTTCGTGACCTCTACATCGAACAAGCGATCGATCTGTTTCCAGTATATCTCCACGAAGAACTGAAGAAAGACCCTCGATCCAGATTCGCCTGGCGGGAATTGCAGGTACGCAGTATTCTCGCCGGGATTGAAGAGCTCAAGCGCGGCAACGAGGAGGCCAAGGCCCTCACCAAGGCGGAGTCGGAGTCCATCAAGGAAATCCTCCGAAAAGAACTCCCCAACACGCTGGAACAATACCACCAAAGTATCCTCGAGAATCTGGACACATCGACAGGGGTCCTCCTGGATGCAACCATTAGTAACAGAGACGCGATTCTTTCCGCGCTGGAGCGGGGGAACCGGCCAACCCTCCAGCTCCCCATCCGAGAGGAGTATCTGGAACGAAACGCGAGCTTTCTTCTGGGGCAGCTCAACTATCGCGCTGAGAAGGTGGAACTGGTCGGCAGGTCTGAGGAACTGGAGAGCTTGCGGAGCTTCCTTAACTGCCAGGAAGACTTCAAGTGGTGGGGAGTCGTCGGTGTAGGTGGGGCGGGGAAGTCGCGTCTCGCGCTTTCGCTGTGTCGGATCATGGCAGAGGAGCAGGGCTGGAACGTCGGGTATCTGGAGGGCGACGCCCGTTCGTGGCTAGCAGAAGAAACGCGCCGCCGGGACTGGCAACCGGGAAGACCGACCTTGATCGTCGTCGATTACGCCGTCAACAACGCCAAGGACATCCCCGGTTTCATTCGCTCCATGCACAATCGATGTGCGGAGCGATCACCGGGCGCGAGTGTCGGCGAGCCGCTGCGAGAGAAGGTCAGGCTCTTGCTGCTGGATCGCGTCGGAGCTTTCGGCCCATGGTTTTTGAGCGAAGAATCGACCGTGACCGCCGAAAGCAGCGCATTGCTCCAGACTCTTTATTCCCCCAGCCCGTCAGCGAAGGTCGAGAAGGTTGAAGAGGCAAACTTGATTCAGCTGGGGAAGCTGTCCGACAGAACCGATTGGCACTCGATTTTTTCCAGCATTGTCGAAGAGTCCGAGGTTCCCTCCATAGATGATTCCGGCTTTTGGGATCAGGTTTCCCACATTACATCTGATGGCCTTCCACTCTATCTTCACGCAGCGGCGCAATGGTTCGCGACCCACGGGGCAGCACTCCCGCCGGAGCAAGATGCACTACTTGATGAAATTCTGCACCGGGACATTACGCGAAACTGGCGTGCGGTTCTAGGTGATAGGGACGAAGAGGCTCTTCGTGAGATTTGCCGAGAGGTTGCAGTCATCACTCTCTGCGGTGGGTTGTCATCAAGTCAGTGGCAGAGCGTAAGAGTTGAAGTCACTCCGCAGCTTCCTTTAGATGCGGTTTACCACATTCTGGGCAGGGGGG
>JAUIJJ010000024.1 GCA_030431385.1 bacterium
CAGGTGGGGAGCATGAAAATTCTGGCGCGTCTTGGGGCTAACTTCTCCATGATCGCAGACATCTCCCTGCCTCCGAGTCTCAGGGCACAAGCCCAGAACCGGGAGCATCTTACGCCCCTCCGCAGATGTCCTTCAATTCCTCGTGCTTCCGTCGTTGATATTCATCGACGCGGCGACTATTCTCCCCCTATCCTCTTCCGCGAGTGAGTGAGAGTGAGGGCGTTTTCGGACGTTGATCCGATGAGAGGAATGCCCGGTGCCCGTCAGTTCAAGACATCCCGCGCGGTTCTACGAACCGTCCGCATGGGACAGCGTCTCGTGCAGGCTATGCCCGCACCTGTGTTCGATCGCGCCCTCCCGCAGCGGGGTTTGCGGCATTCGGTCGAACCGTGGGGGAGAGCTCTACCTAGACGTCTACGGGAAGATCTCTCAGGCCGAGCCCGCCTCCGCCGAGACCATCCCGCTCTATCACTACAAACCTGATTCTCTCTGGCTGCGCGTTTCTGGCAAGGGCTGCACAATGCGCTGCCCCTTTTGCAGCACCTTCAAAGTCAGCCAGACCGGGGGCGTCACCACGCGACCCGCCACGCCCGAGGGGCTTGCCGAAGAAGCGCTCGAAAGAAACTGCATCGGTATCAGCTTCGGCATCAACGAACCGGCTCCGATGCAGGAATGGGTCGAGGACGTCTTTCGCGCCGCCCGCGAGCGCGGTCTCGCGACGCACATCGAAACCGGCGGCATGTGGACCTGCGATCACTTTCGGGAAATCCTCCCCCTCACCGACGCCGTGACGCTTGGAATCAAGAGCCTCAACAGCGACTTTCTCCAGCAGCAGCTCGGCGCGGATAAATCGACGGTCTTGAAGAACCTCCAAATCCTCCTCGCGCTCAAAAAGCACGTAGAGATCACCTGGCTCGTGATTCCCGGTCGGGACGAATCACCAGGAGCGGCCGAGCTGAAGGCCCTCGTCGAGTCCGCCGAGGCCGAGGTTCCCGTGATCCTCCTACCCTTCGAGCCGTCGTTCACTTGGCGGATTCAGGACCACCCTCCCGCCGAATTGGAAGACTTGCAGGATGCTCACCGCCTCTTTGATCGTTGGCCGGGTTTGGTTTACGAGCACCATCCGGGCAGCAACTGCCAGGATACCCGCTGCCCGAAGTGCAACCGCCCCCTCATCCGGCGGGGATTCGCCGGCCTCATCATGACGCCTGTGCCCGTTCGAGAGGACTCGACCGCCGGCTGCCCCGGCTGCGGGCACCAGGTCCCCTACGTCCCCTGATCGCCGCAAAAAAGCCGCACACCTCGGGTTTCAGGATTGACCGCCTGAACCGATCCCTTACCTACTGATTCGATTGACCCTTTGGTGGAGGAACGCAGGTCCAACCGCCGGGTCAGCTGAGAAACAAACTCAATCTAACTCTTCAAAGGAGGAAGACACCACATGTCTCCCATACTCGCCGCTATTCTGGCTCTGATTGGTGGGCTGGTTGTCGGATGCGTCGGGACGCTTGTGGTACGGGGTGTCAAAGAAAACCAGTCTAAACAGGAACTGGAGAAAGAACGCCAGCAGATCGAAGACCTTCGCAAGAAGGCCGAGAGCGACGCTGACGAAATCCGTCGTAAGGCGGAGCTAGAATCGAAAGAAGAAGCCGACCGTCGCCGTCAGAAGCTTGAAAAAGATCTGACAAGGCGGAGAGCTGAGATCGACCGAACAGAAGCCCGGCTGAAGAAGCGAGAAGAACAGCTCGACCGCCGGGATGAGGCCATCCTCAGAAGAGAGGATGCAATCGAGGCACGGGAGAAAAAGGCCGAGCAGATGGTTCAGCAGTCCGAAACAGAACTTCAGGAAGCGGAGAAGGTCCGGGTGGACCTGCTCAAACGCTACGAAGAAGTTTCGGGAATGAGCCAGGAAGAGGGCCGCAAGTTCCTCCTTCAGGAACTGGAGCAGGACGTGCGGCAGGACTCCGCAGCGCTCGTGCGCCGACTCGAGCAGGAAACCAAGGAAATCGCCGAAAAGAAGTCCCGCCAGATCATCACACTCGCCATGCAGAAAGTCGCCACCGACCAGGTCTCAGAGACCACGGTTTCTGTCGTCAATCTGCCCAGCGATGAGATGAAGGGGCGGATCATCGGTCGCGAGGGCCGCAACATCCGCGCTCTCGAACAGGCAACCGGCGTGAACATCATCGTTGATGACACACCGGAAGCCGTCGTCCTTTCCTGTTTCGACCCCATGCGACGGGAAATCGCCCGTCGCGTCCTCGACAAGCTCATCTCTGATGGCCGGATTCATCCCTCACGGATTGAGGAGATCGTGGAGAAAACCGAGAAGGAAGTGCTCGACGCCGCCCGAGAGGCTGGCGAAGCAGCGTGTCTCGACCTCCAAATCTACGACATCCACCCCGAGCTGGTCAAACTCATGGGCCGATTGAAGTACAGGACGAGTTACGGCCAAAACATCCTGCAACACTCTGTTGAAACAGCCCGCATCGCGGAAGTACTCGCGAGCGAGCTGGGGCTTGATGCCACGTTGGCCAAGCGCGCGACATTCCTCCACGACATTGGCAAGGCCATGTCCTACGAGATGGAAGGTCCGCACGCCGCCATCGGAGCCGAGCTCGCCAAGAAGTTCCGCGAACGCCCCGAAGTCGTTCACGCCATCGAGGCGCACCACTTCGAAGTCGAACCGCGGACGCTCACGGCGATGCTTACCATCTGCTCCGACTCAATCAGTGCCAGCCGCCCCGGCGCACGGCGCGAATCTCTTGAGTCCTACATCAAGCGTCTTGAACAGCTCGAAGGTATCTGCAACGAATTCGAAGGCGTGGAAAAAGCGTTCGCCGTTCAGGCTGGCCGCGAAGTCCGCATCATCGTTCAACCTGACAAGCTCAACGACAACGAGTGCGCCCTCCTCGCGCGTGACGTCACCAAGCGCATCGAAGGCGAAGTGCAATACCCCGGTCAGATCAAGGTAACCGTCCTGCGCGAAACCCGCAAAACGGAGTTCGCACGCTAAACCGAAGGAACCGAAATCCCATCGGGACAAGCGCCAACCGACACCCCGGCCGC
Source organism: bacterium (assembly GCA_030431385.1). Taxonomy (GTDB): domain Bacteria; phylum Sumerlaeota; class Sumerlaeia; order SLMS01; family SLMS01; genus JAUIJJ01. The sequence continues at coordinate 3,070 of JAUIJJ010000024.1, forward strand.
AGTTCCCGTTTCAAATAAGTCGAAAGCCCCCCCGGAGCCAAAAACTCCGGGGGGCTTTCAATTGAAGAGACACCGTTCAATTTCACAATCAAGATATCCCAAAGCGCAGGTCGCCGACGAGTTAGAAACGAAGCCCATTGGTAACCTGTCAGGTTCGTTTTCTATCAGTATTCATCCGTGTCTATCTGTGGTAGAATACTGTTTTTGCGTAGCAGGAACACTCGGAGAGGGGGCATGCTTCACTGAATCGCGGGATCGTTGAGCGCTTCCATGAGCGATGTTACTTCTTGCCCGAGGCGATCCTGTTTCTGGATGCTCTCGACAGATATGTTCTGGTTCAACTCAGGAAGAAAATCATTCTGACCTTCGAGGTAGGCTATCTCCAATCCGCGCACAACATCTGGTAACAGGCCCGCCGCTCTTCCCGCTGCAGGCGTTTCCGAGTAGTCGTTAATCACCAAGTTGATGAGGTTGAATGCCTCTTGGTGCTTTTGCATAAAGAACGCCCGTTCGGCTTGTTGGTAGAAGACCTCCGCCTGGTACGGGCGCATCTCCTTTTCCTTGGCCATTTGCTTATCGGCGATCTCGCGAATCTTCTCCGCTTCGTCCGCCAAATGGCTTCGACGATAGCGATGATTCAAGATTCTATCGGTAAGGGCCATGACTCGCGGCATATCTCCTACCGCAAACTTTTCCTGAGCCTCTTCCATTAGCTTTGTGTCCAGTTCGCGACGGGTGTTAGTCAGCAACTGGTCACTCAGGTCTTTCAAGTTTGCGTTCTCAGAGGTCTTCGCGAAAATCTCAATCGCTTCGGATAGCATTCCATTGTCTGCGCACCATCGCCCGTGTTGCAGCAATTCCAGCGGGTCGCCCTCCCCGATTTCCAAGACCTGTGATTGATGATACGCTGTGCGATAGATTTCTTGCAGCTCTTCGCTCCGCTCTCCGGCAGGAATCGGTACCAATAGACGAAGCGCCATTTCTGGCTCCATATTGTTAAGAAGCTGCTGGGCCTCGTATTGCAAGAACTCGTTCCGCGCTTCTGCATATTCGACAGGAAACAGTCGGCGAATGGGCTCGATGGAATGCCGAGCTTCGGTATAGGTATTGTTCGCCCTCGCCCAAGTCTTCAGGTGTTGAATTGTGTACCATGCTCGGTTGCGAGAAATTTCTGGTACCTGATCATACAATTGATTAGCAATGATCGAGAATGCTCGGTCGTAATCGTTTCGGTCGCGCGCATTCGCTGCAGCGGAGAGTTGTGCGAGGGGAAGCTGCGGATCGGAAATCTCACCGGTTAACACACGCATTCGCTCAACGTAGGCCAGAGCAGCTTCAAAATCCCCCCGGGCCAGGAGACGTTTCACCATGAGGCGCATGAAGTCCAGCGCCCACTGTCGCATTGATGGATTGTCGCGAAGTACCCGCGCGTCCATGAGTCGCAACGCATCCGCGGCACCGTCCCAATCTTCCAATTCGTGCAGGTTTTGTGCGGTATAAAAGAGTGAGCGATCTGTAAGTAAATCTGCGTCGACGAGCGCATGAATTGAGCGGCGAATCACCGGGCGGTCGCTAGGGCGCGACGCGCGAATGCTTCCACTGATTCCCCCGTTGGACTGTTCAATGATTTCCATCACCGATTCGCGCGATGCACCCTGCTTGAGCGCGGCGAACAGCAAGTCGATACCATCAACCGCACGCCGCCGATCAAAGGCTCGTTTTGCTTGAATGAGCGTATTCTCGTATTCCGGTGCGGCCTCGACGCTTTCCACTGAAGCCGCGTCCAGCACCATTTCGGTGCCATTGACTTCGATGCGGATACGATTGCCTTGTCGAGAAACGACTCGCCCTTCAACGGTTCTCCCGTTCGTCAATACAATGGTATCCGCGTGGCATTGTTCGCTAAAGGTACTACTTAGCAAAGCGATTAAAGTGAGGGTTAAAGTGATCCTTAGGTTCATATCAAAAACTACTCTTCCCCAGTAGGGGCTGGTGGCGAGCTAATCACTGGTTGCGGTGTACTGGAACTCTCAACGGCCCTGACTCGTCGTGCATAGTGGAAGAGCGCAGCAACGGCTGCTGCGATAAAGACCGCCTGCCATAGCGCTTTTGATTCGTGAAATAGAAAGGCCATATAAAGTCCGCCGAGCACTGCTGATATGTAGAGGTACACTTCAACAAATCGGAAAGTTTTCGAATGGTCCTCTCCGGTCGCGATGTGGTATCTTTGGTAAAGGTGCTCGCGGTGGGCGACGAAGACGTTCTCACCCTGAATCGCCCTCCGAATGAGTGTATAGAGTACATCAAACAAGAACGGTGAAACGACGATAATAAATCCCAAAAACGGAATGGGATAACTAAACGGTGAACCCGCGACGATGATTCCCAACAGGGCAACGTAGACGCCTAGTGGCTGGCTGCCGCAATCACCCATGAATGTCTTTGCCTTGGGAAAGTTGTAATCCAAAAAGCCGATGTTCGCACCAACAAGCGCCGCCCCGAGCGGAATCAATATCTCGCCCCCGGCATAGGTGAAGGTGGCCAGCAGCGCCGTGAAACCGACGATCTGCGCAAAGCGACCAGCCAAGCCGTTGATACCATCCATGAAATTGACGGTGTTCATCACGATCAATATCCAAAGCGCAGTAACTAGTATTGAAACGATCGGGTGAAATGCGACATCGCCGACGTAGGGGATTTGCAAGTGGGTGAGTTGGAGCCCTGCCACTGGTGGAATGATTGCGATCGCGACTTGCCCGATCAGTTTGAAGAGCGCGGGCGTGTCGTGTCGGTCGTCCCAAAACCCGATGGCAAATGCGAGCAGCAGCGCAAGCGTCATCCCTCCCAGTTTTAACCAGTTAAAAGCACCATCGGAAAGTTGCAACGCCCTTGGCATTCGATCAGGTATTCCAACCATCAACGCTACCAAGCCAAGACCTACCATCAATCCCGCCATGATCCCAATGCCGCCCACTCGCGGAGTCGGTATCTGGTGGCTACTGCGCGAGTTCGGGTGCGCGACGAGGTTGCGTTTGATTGCGAACTGGATGGATTTCCCAGTCAGGAAATCAGAGACGAGAAACGACACGAAGCCAATGGCTACGATAACTAGCAGGTAGATGACAATTGAGGGCACAGTGATCTTCCGGGTTGATTCTTACCAGTTTGAGGTAACCTTGCTCTGTTCCGCCAATTCGGCCGAATCAACGGTCTCGCCGAAGTGGCTGAAGAGCATCCAGTTTGTATAGTAGTCGTACTCTTCATGTATTGCAAAAATCTGTGGTTCACGAACTTTAGCTTTGAGCAGGTTCTCAACTGTATGGCTGCGCACTGCTTTCGACGCGTTCGATGCAATGACCCCGAGAAACTCCACCAGACCTTCGCGAAACGATTTCAGATGTCCCGGCGAGAACGTTTGGTAATCGAACTCGCTTTCGAAAAAGCGGTACTCTTTCGTCGGGTCTGCGCCGACAACGCTGACGACGATTTCGCCGGCGATGTTCCCCGAATTGATGAGCTTGATGTCCTTCCACCGGATGCGGCGAACTGCGGAATCAGTCGTCATCTTCAGGCCGGGCTCTTTCGGTTCTGCAGAGAGCACGTCATAGTGTTCGTACGGTCTCAGGTTTCGCGGCACGTTGACGAAGATCAGCGCTTGGCGGCACTTCGAAACCAGCGCGTGCAAATCAAGGACATCGTTCATCGTCAGCTTGTCGTAGAGAATCCCCTTACGCTTGAGGACCAGCTTCTTCGCCTGCGATTCGCCGATGCCCTCTCGCGCGCTGGCGAGCTGCGCCACGGCGTCGAGGTGGATGCGTTTGCCTACTGGCAGCAACAGCGCGAACTGCCCATCGCGGAGTCGATAGTAGCGTTGCTCTGCCGTTTCCTCGTCGGAGCTGATTCCTGCCAACCCGCTGTCGGAATCAGCGTGATCTGCGGGGCCGCGCTTCGTTCCGAACACGCGCACTTTCTTCCGCGAATTTTTTGGGATTGGCGTGCGCTCACCGTCGACCTGTGCGGCGCGACGACCGGAATCTGAAATGCGCTTTGCTTGATCTTTGTCTTGTTTAGATTTCTTGGGGGGCGGAGGAACGGAAGTCGGTCCGCCAGAGACAAACTCGAAACCCTGATCTTCAGTCAGACCGGTATCGCCAGCGGGCGCCGAAATGTCGAGCGGCAGTGACGACTCATCCTGAGACTGGCGCGATTGCCTGCGGGGGTCGTAGACGGCCCCGCTGCTGATCTCGCGCTTGGCCGGGCGCAGCGGCGGCGTTTTCTCCAACCGATTTTCAGGATTGGAAGGAGTGCCGCGAAACGGCTTCAGGCTCTCGTCAGGGCTGCTCGACTCAAACTCGTAGGTTTTCTTGGAACTCGAAGGATTGGGCGTGTCGCCGGGAGCGACCCATTGCCCGCTACCGAGTTTGATGTCTCCAGTCGATGACGGCTCGCCGCGATCGCGCTTCTTCTTTTTGACCGACCACTCGAAGGTCACAGGCCGCCCCGAATCCGTCGTCATCCATGAACCAGAGGAGGGGATGTCTGAGGGATGGTTGTCGGGTTCCGTGGGAAGCTCGCTGGAGGCCTTGCGTCGCGTTGTTGGCGGGAGCCGGGAGAGCACTTCCTCTGCATCCTGGCGATCCGGCGTCGCCGGATTCGATTCCAAGAACGCGTTCAGATATTCCTGACATTCATCGAACTTTTCAAGTTTATGCGCGAGGTGCCCGGCAGCTTTGAGCGCGGGCGTGTAGGCGGAATTTTCCGGCTGGCGGTCGATGATGGTCTGATAGGCCTGGAGGGCGAGTGCATCAGCGCCGCCGACCTCGAGCAGCCGCGCCAGATCGTATTGGACCGGGGGCCTGAGGAGGTAATCCGGTTTTGTAGTGAGGATCTCGCCATAGAGCTCACCGGCGGCCGCATGGTCCCGCATGAAGATCGACCGGCTCAGCGCCGCGACCTTTGGCTGCAATTCAGCCGGGACCTTCTGTTTGTTGTCCGTCATCCGATGCCCTCGTGTTTGAAAGCAGCTACTTTCGCAAGCTTCCGGCGAGAACGGAAATCAGGCAAGGGGAAAGGAGCGGTAGAATAGGAAACGGGGCTTCAGGCGATTCCGCCTGAAGCCCCGTTGAAAACCGCAATCTGTCGCGGGGAGTTACTGCTGTGCGCGGCCTGAGCTTCCGCCTTCGGACTCGCGCTGGTTACGAACCAGATCGCCAGCGGAAACCGTTCCGTTGGTCGGATCGTAAAGGATCGTGATGTTGTAGCCGGTACGGCCTTGGAGTTCCGGGCCGTAGATCAGGTCAGGACCGTAGGAGGCGACATACCAGCCACCATCAACGTCGACGGGACGGGGACGCATCGCAAGTCCGGTCTCCGTGTCGATCCAGTTCTGGCCATTAACCACAATGGCTTCCCACCACTGCTGTGTGTTCCAGAAGATCAGGCGGGAGTTGAAGCGCTGCCAGTCGTCGAAGGAAGACGCGAAGGAGGGCGGGTTTGTGCCACTGTCCTTGCCGGCGACGCGGAAGACGTCATACAGGCAGCCTTCTGTGACGAAGGAAATGGGAGTCGTCAATACGTTGGGGATGTAGACGAGGGAGTAGTTGCCAACAATCATGTTGGGCGGGTACTTGTTGTAGTCGACCATGTAGGACTCAAGGCCTGTGGCGACGCAACGGAGGTCGTTGCGGGCGCGCGAAACTTTGGCGCGGGTCTGAGCCTCAAGGAAGTTGGGAACCGCGATCGCGGCAAGGATGGCGATAATCGCCACCACGATCAGCAGCTCAATGAGCGTGAACGCTTTCGAGATAAGGCGCGTCCTCTTGTTGTGCATCCGGCAAATCCTCACTTTGTTTTTTTGTGAAGCCTATCACCATCTGGAGCGTATTGGGGTCGTGGGTCCAAACTTTCCTGCGGTGGGAGACTTCTCGTGGTATGGGATGGTGACCCAGTTACATGTGCCGCGGGGCGTCACTGGGCCGTCGGTAAGGGACGCGAATTGCCTCGCTCCTGTCAACGGATTTTCCGGTCGTATTGGAATTCTCGACATTCGAGGTGAATTGTTCAATCTCTTGAACTTGCGATTGTTTTGGCGTGAAATTGGACCGTCGGGGTGGCTCGGCAGGCGTCTAAACTGTGTCGTTTCAGTGACCTGATTCCGGCCACTGCCCAGCATTGCTAAGCGAAAAAAAACGCCCGAACAGGATCATCAATGCCCCGGAATCCGAACTTTCAGGCAATAACGGCGAATCCGCCCTCCACGCGCTAAAGGCGAAATCCTCCAGCCCGTCGTGATCAAAGTCGCCTGATACCCCTCCATAGCCGAGGAAGTCCGCTACCGCGCCCCCAAGTACTGTCAGCGCCGCGTCGCTGTATGCCAAGTCGACCCCGGCGCCTTTTCGCAATTCGTTGTTCAAGATCACTCCCACAGTCCCCGCAAAGTGCCTTCCTGAAGGGCTCTCTCCCACGGCACCGGCCGCCAAATCTGCTGCTCCATCCCCGTCGAAGTCGCCAGAAACGATTGAGTAGCCGAACGAATCCCCGGCCGCTCTCCCGAAGATGAGGGTGCTCGTCGTCGGCGCGGTCATATCGAGTGTCTGTCCGCGAAGCTCTGCCGAACCGGGAATGATCGCCACTTCACCGGCTATCGGGCGCTGGTTTTCCGGGCCGCTTCCTCGCGCCACCCCGCAGGCGATGTCGCTTGTCCCATCACCATCGAAATCGCTACTCGCGACCGAGTAGCCAAAGAGGTCCTCTTCATCCTCGCCGATAATCTTTGTGAGCGCCAAGGTGGACGTTGAAGCCAAGTCGATACTTTGGCCTTTGAGGTCTCCGCCATAGATGACGTAGGCAGCGCCGCAGTCGCTCCGGCCCGCGCCATCGCTCCCGGGCGCGGAGGCGATCAGATCCCCGACGCCATCGCCATCCACGTCGCCCGATGCCAGCGCCCACCCGAATTGGTCGTCTTGGGCCCCACCGTGGATCAGCGTCGTGATGGATGGGGGCGCGGTGGCCAGGTCGACCTCTGCCCCGCGGAGGCTCGCCGAGCCATAGATGATCACGACCTCGCCCGAAACCGACGCCGCGTTACCGACTCCGTCCGCGAAGACGGCTCCCAGGGCGATGTCCGTCGGCGGGGCGCCGTCGAAATCGCCCGTCGTGATCGAGAAGCTGAGTTGGTCGTCGAGCTCTGCGCCGTGGATGCGGGCCTCGCCAAAGGTGCCTGCCGGTTGCGCCAGATCGATGATCTGCCCGGGTAGTGACACGCTTCCAAAGATCACAACCGCCTCGCCGCAGCGGAAGCGACTGTTCCCCGGCCCGCTGCCAAAGCGCGCGCCTGCGATGATGTCGTCGATTCCGTCGCCGTCCACGTCTCCGCAGGCGACGGCTCTGCCAAAAAGGTCTCCGGCGTCCGCACCGAGAATGCGCGTTTCGCTCGCAAGGCTGGTCCCGCCGTCGGTGTTCAGATCAATCCCGGAATCGCCAAGCCCCGTGTGCCCGTAGATAACATAGACTTCCCCTGCATCGGGCCGAGCGTTGTCGGCTGAGTCCCCGTGGTAGCAGCCAACAATCAGGTCGGCGATTCCGTCGCCGTTGACGTCTCCTGATGCCATCCCACCAGCCAGATCCGACCCGATATTGTCGCCTTGGTCGTCGCCATAGATCAGCATGAGGCCGGGCTGAGGGCCCTTTGCCAGATCGAGGGACAGCGGAGTGGGCGGTGAGCCGATCGAGTCGCCCTGCCCGCCGAAGGTGATGCACAGTAGTCCGGCGAGACACGCGAGGCGTGCGAAAGCGTTGGGGGAGCGTTTATGTGCGCGTTGTCTCAAATTGACTCGATTCCTCTGTTGCGGGCGGCGCGCTGCGGACCATGCTGGGGGCTAAGAAGGTGCGCCGGGATTCTTCAATCGCTTCAATCGTGGCGCCCTTGGCAACTCAAACTTCATGGGTCCGACATCCGGCCAAGGAGAGCATTGCGGTGCGCTTCCTGCTTGACGGGAGGCTGAAACCCTCCTTAGGTGCGGGCAACTCAGATGTCGACGCCCTTATCCCATACGGAAGAAACTTTGACGGCGGGAACCTCCGCTCCGGCAAGTATTGACTAAGTAAGCACAAAGTTGGACTCCGACTCAGCACAACCTCCCAGTACCGGCACAGCGGTCCTCACCGCTGTACTCGTGATCGTTCCGGTCATCACAGTTCTCGCCCAACCGGCCAGCGACGCCGGTGCTGATGGCGTCGGTGCAGGCTCGTATACCATCCTGTTTCTGTCTGTGGCGTTCTGTTGCCTCGCATTGAACGCACTCTTCGCCATGGCACAGGCAGCCCTCGCTGCTGTGGGGCCCGCCTCCATCGAGCTCATCGAGGAAGACAACAGCTTCCTCGGCAAGCGAATCGAGGGGTTCCTCGACAATCGACGAGCCAACGAGCGTCAGGTCTGGGCAGCTGCTATATTCTGCATGATGTTCATGCTCGTACTTCTTGTCGAAACCGGCCGGAGGGTGTGGGTGGATATCCCACTGCTCGGCCCGATAGTCGGTGTCGCGATAGGGCTGCTGTTGCACTTTCTGGTTGTAGAGGTATTTGCCAGAAACTTCGCCCTCTTCCGACCTCTTGGGTTTTTCTACTGGGCCGTTCCCATCGCCTGGGCGATTTCGCTGCCGATGCAACTCATCCTCTTCCCATCTCGGCTTTTGCGCGGCCCCGATCCGTTTCCCGCCAAGGGCGGCTCCATCACCGATATGGAACTGCGGCTCCTCCCGTCGCTGCGTGGCGTCGACCGCATCATCGACGAAGACGCTTTCGAAATGATCGACTCGGTTAAGGACTTTGCCGAGACGACTGCCGAGGAGATCATGACGCCTCGCACCGAGATAGAAGGCATTGTGCGCGGCTTGGAAGCCGCTGAAGTCTACGAGAAACTGCGCAACTCGGAGAACAGCCGCGTCGTCGTTTACGAGGAAGACCTCGACCACGTGCTCGGGATTCTTCTCGTGAAGGAGATTCTCCTCCAGCGTCCCGAAGACCCTATGACCATGCTCCGGAGGCCCGTCTTCGCGTCGGAAAAGTCGCGCCTCCCTGAGCTCCTCCAGAAAATCCGTCACAACCAAACGCACCTCGTGATCATTCTCGACGAGTACGGCGGCACCTCGGGCATCGTGACTCTTCACGATCTCTTCGAGTCCATCGTCGGCCACATCGAAGACGTGGAGGACGAAGATGAGCTTTGGATCGATAAACTGGGCGATGGGAAGTTCCGGCTCAATGGCCGCGTCGAGCTGTGGGAAGTGAACGAAGAGCTGGGCCTGGCGCTCGACGAAAACTCCTCGCGCACTATCGGTGGATACGTATTCAGCAATCTGGGCCGCGCCGCTCAGCAGGGCGACCAAATCACCTCGCCGGAGATGTCGCTCACCGTCGAGGAAGTCGAAGACAATCGAGTCGCTTCCATTCTCATCGAAGTCCACCAAAGCCTTCTCCAGTCAACACGCCAAGAGATGGAGCGCTAGCCCATGGGTGAAACCGCCTCCATCATTGTCGGCATGACCTTCGTCGGGCTAGTCCTGCTGATCACCGCGACACTCTACGAGTCCCGTCAGGTGCGCTGGGCGTGGGAGTTCCTCTGCAGGAGCGACGAGGACGAGTTCCACGACGACCAGCGCGCGACGCTTCTCGACCGAACAAGAACCGCTCTCCGCGCACTCAAGTTGCTGCGCCTTCTCGCGCTGCTGCTCACTGTGCCGGGACTCGTGCTCGTGGCCCAGTTCATCCCCGAGAGCTACCGACTAACCGCGCGGTTTGAATCGTGGCAGTCGCTCGCCGGACTCACTGAAGCGTTCGGCATTTCACTGGTGCTGTTCATCGTTGTTACCTGCGTGCACGGCATTGTGCTCCGAGGCATCCGGCCCTCCGGCGAGAAGTTCGACGCCAACTCTATCCCTGTTTGGCTGCGCGAAGAAAACCAGCCGATGCCAGCGCTCCTTGCTGCTGGCGCCCTCGTTTGGGGCTGGTTTCACCGCCGGTCCGATTGGGTGCTCCACTTCCCGGGAATCGAAAAACCCCGCGGGCAGTTGTACGAGGCCGACGGCGAAGTACGTCTCGCCGTTGGCGAGATGGAGATGGTCGCCCTCGGCGAAGCGCGCACCGCCGCGCGGGCGCATCGGGGCCGCGATGGCCACGACGAACGCAGCGAGCTCGACATGATCCGCGCCATCCAGCGCCTCGACCGCACCCTCGTCCGCGAGGTCATGCGCCCTCTCAACAACGTCACCGCCGTTTCGCTCAACAACCTGACGCCGGAGAAGTTCCTGGCGCTGGCAAAACGCACCGGCTACACGCGCATACCCTGCTACTATGATCAGATCACGAACTTGATCGGCTACTTGAATGTCTATGAGTTCCTGGAGTCGCCCGAGCTGCCGAAGGACCTGCGTCAGCTTCTGCACTCCGCGCCGTTCATCCCCGAGCTCGCTCAGGTCGATACCGCGCTCCAGGAAATGCTCCGCACCCGCGCTCAGGTTGCCATATGTTTCGACGAGTTTGGCGGATGCAGTGGCCTGCTTTCTCGCGAGGATATCTTTGAGGAAATCACTGGCGAGATCATGGATGAATACGACCGTCCGGAAACGAAGCTGATTCGCACCCGCGGTCAGTTTGTCATCGACGGCTCGCTTGATCTCGACGACCTCGCCGAGCAGACCGGCCTCGAACTGGAGAAAGAAGGCGATACCCTCGCCGGTTTCGTTTACCACCGCCTCAGCCGCGTGCCCCGAAGAGGCGAACGCATCGAAGAGCAAGGGTGGACGATCGAGGTCGCTCAGATGGAAGGCCACCGCATTCGTAAACTACGCCTGTCGCCTCCCGCCTCAGACGACAATCACAAAGAGGAGTAACCCCGCCTCTCATGCTCAGGCAGGCGCTCCACCAGTGGTTTTGGGATACCTACGACTACCTGGGCCGACTCCTGACGGCCAACGTGATCCTCTTCCTGGTCCTCGCGTTTAGCGCGTGGTATTCCGTGCGCGTCGTGGTTCAGCTCACCAACCCCATAGGACCCGCCGGGCAAGCGCTCGGGCTGTTCCTCCTCCTCGTTGTCGCCGGGCCGGTTTGGTTTACCGTTTGGTTCGCGCCCGTCGGGTACTTCGGCGGACTGGTATCTGCTGAAAAGGACCCGGGCTTTCGCGAGTTCAAAAACGGTCTCCGTCAAGCGTGGGCGAGGACCTGGAAATGGTTCCAGCTCCTGTGCCTCATCGTCGGCACACTCTTCATCAACCTCTGGTTCTACCTGAGCGGAATCGACTTCAACGGCAGCCTACGGTTCCTCGGCTACATTCTCGCCGGGCTTTGCTTTTGGCTGATCATTGGGCTTGGTGCGGCCGCGATGGCGGCGACGCCGCTCGTGATTCGCGGCGAGCTCAAGCCGCTGACGGCTCTGAAAACAGGGTTGTTGCTCGCCCTGAAGTTCCCGGGCTTGTTGGTGGGCGGTTTCATTTTTCTCGTGTCCCTTTGGATCATCGGCACCTACATAAAGTTCGCTGGTATTCTGATCTTTGGGTTCACTGGTACTGTAATGCTGACTAACAGCATCTACGACGTCTTACTAGAATGGGAGCGGATGGAAAAGCGCGCGATCGAGATGGAAGCCAAAGGTAAGAAGCGCCCCCGAAACTGGAAGCAAATGCGCGCTCAGGAAGAGGAGCAGGAGGAGGAGCGGATGGACAAAGAACGCTACGACCGAACCCTCCGCGACCTACTGCGCCCTTGGGAGGATTGACGGTCCGGCAGCCCTCCGGTGCGTTCGTTAAATGAGAGATATGCTCAGCTAGTCGGAAATCTTCTTGTGAAGGTGCGGCATCGTCTCGGGTTTGTTTGCTTCCATGTAGCGAGACTCGTTGCCGGTACGTGTGACGTTCTCATAGACTCCCGTGTCTCGCTTCTCAAGCCGGGTGAAGCCCATATTCTTGTATTCTGCGTTTGTGGTCGGCGTCGAAATTCCGGGCGCTGAAAGCAGCCGACGAATCGGCGAGCCACAGTCCGGGCACTTTTCCAGCGCGTCTTCCTTCATCGACTGCACAGTCTGAAAACCTCTTTGACAAGTTATGCAGCCATCGGCGTCTTCTGTTTTTTGATACTCGTAGACAGGCATTGTCGTGCTCACCTCCTTCGTTACAGGTCACCCGGTCAGAGTAGTCAGGTACCGGGCCTCGACCAAGCCTAATCACGCAAGATTCGGGTCAGGTCCGGGCGTATGTCGGTCGCACCGGCGTAGTCCGGAAAAAATGCCCTGTGAATCATGTACGGCTCGGTGAAGGCGCGAATCGTTGGCGAGACTTCGACGACGTCGCGGAGTTGATTCGGGTCCGCCGCGTCCTGCACCCAGATCGTCGACTCGCCCTTGCGTGGCGAGTAGGGGCGGTACGGTGCGTCGGCCGACTTTGAGAACGTCAGGTAGTAGCGGAAATCGTAGCCCGCCGCTTCCAGAAACTCGCGCGCTTGGGTGATTCGACTGCCGAAGAGCATGTCCTCGTCGTCGCCTCCGGCAATCTCTACCGACTTGAAAATCCGACGGTTGAGAAGCCGCGAGGAAAGATCAGCCAGCGTCTCGTCGCCGCCGCGCGCCCACATCGCCATCGCGCTCCACAGCACGCTGTCGTCGAGCGACAGGAAATCCTCGATGTCAAAGTCCGCGCTTTGGTGGAGCAGCTTCCCGAGCGGGGCGCGCTCGTCGACAAACTCAAGTGCTCCCTCCGCTGCGAGGTCCCGTGCGCGGTTGAGCACCATCATCAACATCGCTTCCGCGGCGGTAACGGTCTTGTGGAAGTAAACGAGCCGATACATTTGGTAACGCGACTGGAGGTACCGCTCTAGCGGTAGCGTCCCTTTGCTACTCACCACGATTCGCTCGCCGTCTCGGTCGATGCGCATGAGGAGAAGCAAGCGCTCCAGATCGAAGATGCCGTACTTCACGCCGGTCATGTGCGAATCGCGCATGAGGTAGTCAAAGCGATCCGCGTCGAGTTGGCTGCTGATCACGCCCTTCAGCCAACGCGGCTCGGGGCGGCCTCGCAGTACCTCGACGACGCGCTCCGGCAGGTCGACGCTGCTGTCGCGCAGCACCTTGTTAATCTCCGAGCTTCGATCGAGGATGATGCGCTCAGTCCATTCCTCGTGGTGCGTCTTAAAGAACTTCTCCATGACATGAGAAAAGGGACCGTGGCCAATGTCGTGCAGCAGCCCTGCGCAAAGCGTCGCGAGCCGCCATTGAGGATCGATCTCCTGTCCTCGGCCCAGACGGTCGATCATCCGTTTCACAAGGTGCATGACGCCGACCGAGTGCGAGAAGCGCGAGTGCTCGGCGCCGTGAAACGCCATGTGCGCCATGCCGAGTTGCTTGATTCGGCGTAGCCGTTGCACTTCCCGCGTATCGATGGCGCGCAGCAGCACGCGGTCTTCCTCGCACTCGAGGTCGAAGATGATCAGATCGTGGATGGGATCGCGGAGTAACTTGTCGGAGGGCACTTGGTTTCCTTGGTCGCCGGCTATTTGCTCTCAGGGGAAGCGGGATTGTTCGCCAGATACTTTTCGCATCCCTCGAAAGACATCCGGCAGCAGGCGATCCCCTCGGTGCTCGCCGGCGTCGGGTTTTCGATCAAATCGGCGAGCGTCCACTTCTTGAGCGAGACAGTCGTCGTGACGTAGACCTCGCGCATGGCACGGTGGTAATTGCAGACCGGGTCGACATGATCCGAGATCCCCGAGCAATAGTTGCCGATGAGCAACCCCTGGCAGGCTTCGACGATATCGAGAAGTGTCACGTCCGCAGGAGCGCGGCCCATCACGACTCCGCCGTGAGCGCCGCGAATGGACTTGAGGATTCCGGATTTGACAAGAAGACCGAAAACCTTGGCGAGGTAGCTGGGGGAGCAGTTGAGGCGCGCCGCGAGTGGCTTGGGCGAGAGCGGCGCGTCGGAGCCCTCAAGCGCCAGCAGCACGAGGGATTTGATTGCCAGCTCTGAAGTTTGGGTCAGCATCGCACCATTCCCATCAAGAAAGATGAATCATGTCTCAATTGGGAAGTTGGTCAACGCAAAAATAAGAGTTTGATTGTCCGAATTGCTCTGCGACTTCTTACCGAAGGGACGCGACGCTGCGGCGAAGCGCTCGCAGGTTGTCTCGAATCTTGCCGCCAGAGAAAACCGAGCTGCCAGCGACGAGTACGTCCGAACCGGCAGCAACGGCGAGCGAGGCGGTGTCCTCGTTGATGCCGCCGTCGACCTGAAGCAGATACGACAGCCCCTTGCTCTCGCGCATGCGCATCAGCTCGCGCACCTTGTTCAGCGTGCCCGGAATCAGTTTCTGTCCGCCGAAGCCTGGCTCGACCGTCATCACGAGAATCAAGTCAACGTCGTCGAGGTATGGCTCGATTTCCGAAACGGGTGTCTTCGGTCGGAGTGAAAGCCCCGCCTGCAAACCGCGCTCGCGAATCTTTTGGAGGAGGCTGCGCGTCTGACGACCGGTCGCCTCGACGTGGAAGGTGATGAGCTGCGCGCCGGCGTCGGCGAACGCTTCGTAGTAATCTTGGGGTTTGCTGATCATCAAATGAACGTCGAAAAAGAGCTCTTCATTGATCGGCCTGATCTTCTCGACCACGATGGGCCCGAAGGTGATGTTGGGGACAAAGTGACCGTCCATGACATCGAGATGTATCCACCGGCAGCCCGCTGCCTTGAGAGACCGCAACTCGCCAGCAAGATTGGAAAAATTGGCCGCTAACACCGAAGGCGCGATCTGTACAGCTCGGCCCCTAGCCGGTGGCGGAAATGGATCCCGCTGGCTGATTTCTTGGCGTTCGTTGCGTTTGGTGGACTTACGTTTCAACAGCGGTTCCCCCTGCCCAAATCCCGGCGAGCGTTGTACTCTTCGGACGCCAAACCGGTGGGGCAAGACCTATGAAGAACCGAGATAAACATCGGATGCACCCCCCGAATTCGTGGGATGGTTAGTGGGGTTGATCAGCTGGGCCGTGTGCACACCGGAGGTGTGCCCGCAGCCTGTTGCGAGCGTCGCGAGTACGCCTCCGGCGCACGTCTTCACCACCCTCTAACACGGAGCCGCGGCCAGCTTCGCTTTGCTCGGCAGGTCTTGCACCGCGCTACATGCGGTTACCCCTCCGGGGCGAGGTTCAGCCGAAAGCTTGGCGGATTGCCGGGATGCATCCGTAAACATCGCACGAACACGTTCTTTCTTGACCTTCATTGCAGGGTAGTGGGCGGAATGGGGCGAGTATCTTCCGCCGGGAAGGACGGAGCCTGCGTATCCCTATGCCCAACGGTCTTCGCGACATCGTTTTAGCCGTGTTCATGAGCCTGTTGCTTGCATCGGGCGCGCTCGCCAACGGCTTTTACTATCAGGTCAAACGGGCCGAATCCATCGGCGATGTCGCGAAGAAGTACAGGCTCAGCGAGGCCGACCTCGCGCGGGTCAATCGCATGGCACCAGGCGTGAGGCTCGCACCGGGCGTGCGGCTCTGGATCCCAAAAACCGGCGCCGCGCCATCGACTGCTCGGCGGACAACCTCGCCGAAGGCCGCCCCATCTCCGCCAAAACGCCCGCCCGCCAG
>JAUIJJ010000377.1 GCA_030431385.1 bacterium
CTTGATCAGTCGCATCTGGCAAATCGCCACCGCTGAGTAGGAAAGACCATCTCGATCAGTATCATGGAAGCGTGCACCATCGGTATGGCGACTCGCGGACTCAAGCCGGTTCCGGAGATTCAGTTCTTCGACTACATCTGGCCGGCATTCATGCAGATACGCAACGAAATGGCAACGATGCGGTATCGCTCCGGCGGCCACTTCGGTTCGGCGGTCGTGATCCGAACTCCAATCGGCGGCTATCTCCGTGGCGGTGCCTTGTACCACTCGCAAACCGGCGAAACGATCTTCGCGCTCTGCCCGGGAATCAAGATCGCCTACCCATCCAATGCCGCCGACGCGATGGGGCTCCTTCGCGCTGCGTGTCGCATGGATGACCCCGTGCTTTTCCTGGAGCACAAGCACCTCTACTACCAGGGCTACAACCGCGCCCCCGATCCGGGACCGGACCACTTGGTTCCCTTTGGGAAAGCCGCCATCAAGCGCTCGGGGTCTGACATCACTCTAGTAACTTGGGGCGCGCTCGTGCAGCGCAGCATGGAAGCTGCTGACCGACTCTACAAGAAGTCCGGCGTCGAGGTCGAAGTGATCGACCTGCGTACCATCGTGCCATGGGACCGCGAAACGATCTTCTCCAGCGTCCGCAAGACCGGCCGAGTCTTGGTCGTCCACGAAGAAATGAAGACGGGCGGCTTCGGCGGCGAGATCTGCGCGTCGATCAGCGAAGAGTGCTTCGAATGGCTCGACGCTCCGCTTCGCAGGGTTTGCTCCCTCGACACCTGGGTGGCCTATGCTCCGAAGCTGGAAGAGGCTATCCTGCCGCAGGTAGCTGGAATCGAAGAAGCGCTGGACAGCCTCGCCGATTACTGATCCGGCGGTGGACTTTCCTTCTTCTGATGCGAACAACCGTCAGCCCCTGGGAAATCCTCGGGGCTGACAATCAGCTTAGGCTGAAACACGAATAGGACGAGATTTTCATGTCTGTTGAAACTACAGAAGTCATCATGCCCCAGATGGGGGAATCGATTACCGAGGCCACCATCACCGGTTGGCGTAAAGAAGTTGGTGACGAAGTGACCGAGGGCGAGGCGCTCCTCGATATCTCCACCGCCAAGGTCGAGGTCGAGATTCCCTCACCCTTTAGTGGAGTTCTCGCTGAGATTATTCATGCGAAGGATGACACTGTTCCAATCGATACTGTGATTGCCAAGATCGCTCCAAAGGGCGCTGACATTTCCGGGATCAAGAGTACCCCCAAAAAAGAAACCACGGAAGTGGAAGCAGCGGCTGAAGCACCGACGCCGGAACTCGTGAAGGCCGTTTCTTCCAACGGTGGAACGAATGGTGTCTCACTGGATTCCGAAGGGGTTGAGCGCGAGCGGCAGCACCTCATCAAGCGGCGCAGCACGCCGCTCGTTCGCAACATCGCACGCGACTTGAACATCGACCTCAACGACGTTGAAGGCTCCGGTGTGCATGGCCGCGTAACAAAGCGTGACATCGAGGCCTACATCGAGATGCGCAAGGACCTCGCGGATTCTCAGCACGGTGTGAGCGGCGACGACCTCGCCCAGCCCGAGCCGGAACGTGGAGGGCGTATCAAGTTGGACACGGTTTCCGGACCTTCTCAGGCACAGGTCTTCATGCAGCCCGATGAGACACCGATCAGCCAGATGCGCCGCGACATCGCCGCACACATGGTCAAGAGCACTCAGACGATTCCTCACGCCTATACAGTACACGAGGTGGACTTCACGCGGCTCGAGAAACTTCGGGTGAGGCAGAAGCAGATATTCGAGAAGCAATTTAACACGCGGCTGACGCCTCTCGTCTTCATCCTGAAGGCGGTGACTGAGGCGCTGATCAAGCATCCGAAGATCAACGCTTCATGGCGCGGGGATAAGATTGTCCAGCACAAGCATGTGAATCTCGGCGTGGCAGTCGCGGTACCCGCAGGTCTCGTCGTGCCGGTGGTGAAGCATGTCGAATCGATGAGCCTCGCCGGTATCGCACGCGGCGTCGTGGACTTGGCCTCACGCGGCCGTGACAACAAGCTGAAGCCTTCCGACATGGAAGGCGGCACGTTCACAATTACCAGCCCGGGCAAACTTGGCGCTACGATGGGCATTCCGATCATCAACAACCCCCAAGGCGCGATCCTCCACGTGGGGGCGATTCAAAAAGTGCCAGCGGTTGTCACTGGCCCCGAAGGCGAAGACGTAATCGCGATTCGCTACCGGGCGATGCTCACGCTCGGTCTCGATCATCGCCTCATCGACGGATGGGATGCCGATCAGTTCATGGCGGACTTGAAGGACCTCATCCAACGCGCGGAGTTTGGGCTCACGAATTGATCCACTAACTCGCGATTCTGAGATCAAAAACGAATGCCCGGCTGAATGAGTTCTCAGCCGGGCATTCTCTTTTTCCCGAAGGAGTTGTGCGCGCTACTCTTCGCTTATTGCGGAGTCGGCGTCGGGCGGGCTGACGACTGCGTCCCAGTTGCTGTGCTCGGAAAGGGCACCGGCACGCTGGGGGTCCGGCATCGCAAGGGGATCGTCGCTTGCAGGATCAGTGACGACGATGTTTAGCGTTTCGAGCAAGGTGCCGCGATTGCGCTCCAGCGCAATGAGGGCCTTTTGGTAGAGCGTCTGCGCCCGGATCAGGTTGAGTTGCGCCTGCGCTAGGTCTTCCTGAAGGTCTAGCAGTACGAACGTCGTCGAGGTGCCCGCATTCACGCGCGAGTTCTCTTTGTCGACGGATTCGGTGGCTGCGCGTACCTGTGCTTGGCTGGCTTCGACGCTTTCCTGTGCTGTGCGAATCGCGCGAGTCGCTGCGCGGATGCGCGTAAGAAGGCTCTGCTCGACGAATTCGATGTCCAGTCCGGCTCGCTCGAGATTGCGGACGGACTGACTGTACTCGGCGCGGGCTCGGCGATTGGGGAGCGGCATACGAAATTCGATGCCGGCGTTGTATGAGTCATAATCGGCGTCGTAAATATCATCGCGCGCACCGCCTTTGTCGTCGTCGAAACCGTAGAGGGACACCTCGCCAAAGATATTCAGTTCAGGCAGCCGTTGCCATTTCGCGACGTCATGATTCGTCTCGGCGATATCCATCGTCAGCTCTGCGATACGCCGATCAGGGCTGTGTGCGAGGGATTCCTGATAAAGAACCGCGTCAAAGAACTCTCTGTCGAGGTCGACCGAATCCGGGTTGTCCGATGGGACAATCGGGCGGCTCCACTCATTGGGGGAGCCAGGCCAGTTCATGAGTTCAAGCAAGCGGTCCTGCGCCGCAAGTATGTTGCTCTTCGCTTCGATAACGTTGTTACGGCGCTGGGCGACATTCGACTGGGC
>JAUIJJ010000025.1 GCA_030431385.1 bacterium
CACGGGCATGGCCCGTGAGCCTGCTATCGCTTCAACAGATCGCCCAAGAAATTCTCGCTATTGATCAGCGGCCAACGGGCGAACCAGTCCTTGAAATTCTCGGCTTCCAATGTGGTGCGCGCAGTTTCGAGTACGGCAGCTGACTCGTCGAGGTTCGCGCCCAGCTCGGCCCAATTCGCGCGCGCCATGCGGACTTCGTTTCTCAAGACCAGCAAGTCAGAAAGATTACCGAGGGCGTTGTGAACCTCGGCGGAAATGACAGCACGCTGGGAAATGACCTCCTGGCGGGCGTCGCCTTCGAGGGCCTTCGCGAGAATCTCCAGTACGAAGCGTAGCTTCTTATTCTTCACGCGGAACGAGTGGATTTCTTCATCGTTTTGCGTTCCTCGAATGATCTGCCGTTCGGCTAACCAAGGCTCGGCAACGGTGCGGAGTGGCGGTCGGTAGTCGAAGCGGCGTCGGCGCCCGATCTGCTGCAGCGACGTCTCGAAGTGATGGCGAGCGGTGGCGAGGGCGATGCGCGTCTGCGCGCCCGGCAGCCCGCGAGCGTCGACGCGGACCTGCTCGACGAGTGTCGCCCGGCGGAGGGAGAGCTTGTCGTCGAGGGCGGCGGCGGCCTGTGCTGCTGGTTCGCCTCCGGACTCGGCGCACCGTTGAATCCACTGGCGCGATACGTCGATGTCGCGAATCGGGCCAAGCCGGCCCTGCCAATTGCGCAGAACGCGAATAGCGCCGCCAAAGTTCGACCCCTTGCGCGTCGGCATCCCTAGAAACAAGGCGTATCCGCGGAGCTTGTTGACCGATGTTCGCTGGCGATGGGGAGGGAGCACGTCCCCGTCAGTTTCCCATCGAGGCCAAAGGCTGTCGAACAAGGACACCTGCTCGATGACGTCTTGGCGGATGTGAACGGCGATTGGGTTTTCAGTTTTCGAAGGCATGATCGGTCAATGTAGTGACTTTCGATTTCTCAGCGCCACCGAAAAGCGCGGGCTTGGGCATTTGTCACAATGGGCTCAGGGCCGCTCAAGAATGCAGGCGGAGAGGTGACCGCCGAATCCGAGCGTCCATTTGAGGATTCGGCGCACGGGGCGGCGGAGGCTGCGGCGATGTACCGAAATCCTCTGGCAGTCATGGGCGAGGGTCTCGAAACCAGCGGTCGCGGGTACGATCCCGTGGGACAGGCACTCGATGCAGGCGGCGACTTCGATCCCTCCCGACGCCCCCATGAGGTGCCCGACTGCGCCCTTTACGGAAAAGACGGGGGGAGTTCGATCAGCGAAGATGCTGCGGAGCGCTTCAGCCTCAGCGGAATCGCCTTGGGCCGTTCCGGTGCCGTGCGTTGACACGAGGTCGATGTCAGAAGGCTGAAGTCCTGCGTCCGCCAGCAACCTCTCGACAAGCAGGGTTACTTGTCGCCCATCGGAGCGAAGCGACGTCGTGTGCCACGAGTCAGCGGAGGTCCGCCAGGCGACGATGCGGGCGAGCGGATCAAGGTCCTCGCCCTCGATCGTCTTCTCATTCGCGAGTATAAACACTGCCGCGCCCTCCCCCGCCGCGAAGCCTGCATGACGGGCATCGTAGGGAAAGCACCCATCTCGGCTCAAGGCGCCGAGGCGCAGGAAACTGGCGAGATAGAGCTGGACGAGAGATGCGTCAGTGCTTCCTGTAAGTGCTGTATCCACAATACCCTGAGAAACGTAGTCGGCAGCAGCGAAGAGGTTGTGGAGCGCCGTTGAGCATGCGGCGACACGGGCTGTCACAGGACCGGCGGAGGGCCAATCCCGAGCCAGCCATCTGCACGGGGCGTCGGGAGTGAGGTCAGCCATCGGGAGGCCTCCGCCGTCTGGATGCCTGCTCAACCACTCGAAAGCTCCCTTGCTTGACGCGCCGGTCGCGGCTCGGCGGTCTTGCGGAACGGCTCGAAGCTTCTCGACGGTTGGGGCGAGCTGTCCAAAGGCTGCTCTCAGGAGCGTCCTCGTTCGATCTTCGTCGTCGCGTCTCTCAACCCCGGACCTGCCCACATGAAACTGCCCCGCTGGCCCGAAGTCCTCCCGCACCAATCGGCTGACTCCCGCCCGGAGCCCATCGGCCACAGCCTCACGCCCGTGCCCCCACGCGCTCACCGATCCTGCGGCGACGATGTAGACAGGGATAGCTGCGATTCGGGAGGCATCGCTCATCATGGATTCAGAGGACCCTGAAACGGTTGTGGCCGAAAGCCGAATTGGCGAGGGTCGGCCGCATTAGTCTCTCGGTATGATTCTTGTCTCTGAAATTAGTGAATTCACAATCGAATGAAGGAGTTTCGCAATGAGTGAACTTTCAAGACATGACGTTCTGACCGGTGGCGGCGCAGCCGCGCTAGGGTTGGCAGCACTTTTGGGCGCCCCCGGCGGCGCGAGCGCGCAGGGCACGAGCAAGGCCGCGCCTGCCGGTGTTTCCGGGCTTGCTGGCGTGATCCCCGGCGCGGTCGACGAAAACGGCGCATATGTTCTGCCGCCGCTGCCGTACGAATACAGTGCCGTTTCCGAGTTTTGCGATGAGCAAACGATGCGACTCCACCATGACAAGCACCACGCCGGATATGTGCGCGGCCTGATCGGGGCAGAGGCCAAAATGGCCGAGGCGCGCGAGTCGGGTGACTTCACCAACATCGACTATTGGGAGCGAAAGGCTGCGTTCCACGGCGCGGGGCACTTCCTTCACTGCGTGTTCTGGAGTTCGATGAGTCCCGATGGCGGGGGTGATGCGACTGGTAATCTCGCCGGTCAGATTAAGAAGGATTTCGGCTCTACGAAGCAGCTGGTTGCGCACTTCTCCGCGGCATCGAAGTCCGTCGAGGGCTCCGGCTGGGGAATCTTGGGATGGTCCATCGGTGGCCAGAAGCTGGTCGTTCTCCAAGCGATGAACCATCAACTGTTGACCCAATGGGCGGTTGTTCCCCTAATTTGTTTGGATGTATGGGAACATGCATACTACCTGAAGTACCAGAACAACCGCGGCGCCTACGTCGAGAATTTCCCTAAGGTCATTGACTGGAAGCATGTTGGAGAGCGTTTCGAGATGCTGATGGGATAGTCCGGAGGCGCGAGGGACAGAGGACTGAGTGGAATCACTCCTCACAAAGGGCATTGGCAACGTAAGAAATCAGGAGTTCCCGGCAGGGCGAAATCGCTATGCCGGGAGCTTCTCCCCTATGCCCGAGGGGGAGTTTGGTCCCTTGGCGGATTTGATTCAGCCAGTTTTCCAGGAAGTCGGGTACGCGCCGATCCTTCTCGGCCGCTACCCCGGCGGCCCGCCGTTCTACCGCGAAATCAAGATTTCCCATCAGGCAAGCATTAACGCCCTCGCCCTTGCTCACCCCCTTTACGACGAACGAACCAAGACCATCGCCGACGCCGCCAAGTTGGAGGAGTTCGAGGGTCTATGTAACAAGATCGCTGACATCATCACGAACTACGTCAGCCCGAAGGGATGGTTTGGAAAGCGCAAGTCCTCCTCCTCGGTCATGGCGAAGCCCGTTTTCGTTCAGTACAACCTCCCCCGGGCGCAGGCCGCAGCCATCGCTTCCGCCTTCGCCGGATTCATGGCGAATCTGCCGCGGTACGAACGGGCGGTTCGAGTGAAGATCGCGGCGGTGGACGCCGAACCGGAGGAATTCGAAGAGTTCCTCGACTTCGCCGGCTTCCCGGAGGCAATCGCTGAGGGCGTTTGGTATGAGAAGAAACTCGGCGTCCTCGCGAAACTATCTAGCGATGTTCTGACGCTCAGCATCCCCTGCGTTCCACGGACCATAGCCCCTGACATCGTCTACAATAACTTACTAGAAGTCGCGCGGCGATTCACGCTGGAATTCGGGGGCGTGATTCAAAACGATCGCGAGCGGGCGGCTCAGGTAATGGTCGGTTGGAAGAATGTCCTCTCCAAGGTGAACCTGATCTCCGGCGATGACGAGTCACGAGACCTCTTCATTGATCCGGTCGCACCCTGAACAGAATTCCAGTCGGGAGGACTCCCTCTATGAATACCGAACAGATTATGGCGTTCGCTAACGGGTTGGCGGGCTACGCCGACACCCCCAGCGATTCGGCGATCTACAACTCGGGCGATGGAATCAAGCGTGTGCTTGCGGGAATTGATGTAGGGGTCGGCGAACTGCTGGCCGCGAAACAACTAGGCTATGACCTCGTGCTCGCACACCATCCATTAGGTATTCCCGGCGGCTGGCATTTCTATAAAGAACATGAGAGACATCTGCTCGAAGCCGGTGTCCCCGCCGACGCGGCGAGGGAAGCGGTCTCCGCCCGATTCCTGGAATTCGAATTGCGCGATCACGTCGCCAATCACGACCACGTCGGAAGTTATGCGAGGCTCATTGGAATGCCACTCATGAATATACATGCCGTTGCAGATGAATTGGGACGCCGAGTATTACAGGCAAAGATCGACGACGCGCTCGCAGCGGGTTCTGACGCAACAGTCGGGGATGTGTGCGACGCTGTTTCAGCGATTCCGGAGATCGCGAATTCACCAACCGATGTCGTTGTAAGAGTTGGCGACCGAACAAACAAAGCCGGCCGGGTTAAGATGGCTCACGGTTGCTACACGAACGGTGGCTACGAAGTCGCCCAGGCGTATTGGCGCAATGGCGTGCGGACAGTCTGCTATATACACGTCATGGGAGATGCGCTCAAGAAGCTTATGGCAGAGCCCAATCCCGGAAACTTGATTATCACTGGTCACATTTCCAGCGACGAAATTGGCATGAACATCCTGGTGGACGCGCTCCGCCATCAAGGCCTCGAAGTCGATGCGGTCAGCGGACTTCGAATGCGCGGGAACTAAAGATTCAACAATGGCAGAAACTCCGGAACAACAAATGGCAACCGATGAACAAAAAGACCGTAAGCGCATAGAGGAACTCCGCGCGGAGATTCGAGTCCACAACGATTTGTACTATAACAAATCGACACAGGACATTTCTGATCGCGAGTACGATTCGCTTGTCGACGAACTCGCCGCGCTCGAAACTCAATACCCGGACACAGTGGACGCCGATTCGCCCACCCAACAGGTCGGCGCTGATCTGACACCGGGATTCGTCACTGTTGAACACCGTGTGCGGATGCTCAGCATCGATAATACATACAATCCCGACGAATTGCGCAAGTTTGATGAACGGATCAAACGCGACTTGGGTTTTTCCGCTGCAGAGACGATTGAGTATTTTGTCGAGTTGAAGATCGATGGTGTCGCGGTATCGCTGACCTATGAAAACGGCAATCTCGTGCGCGGCCTCACGAGAGGTGATGGGACGAAGGGCGATGATATCACACGAAACCTTCTCACAATCGACTCAATTCCGGAAACGCTGTCAAAGCCGTTAAAGGGCACGGTCGAAGTACGCGGCGAAGTCTACTATGAACGTAGCAAATTCGATCTGATGAATGCAGAAAGAGTCGAGCAGGGCAACGCGCCATTCGCGAACCCACGCAACGCCTGCGCGGGGACATTGAAGCTTCTCGATTCAAGTATTGTTGCGACGCGTCCGTTAACGATTTTTCTCCATGGGATCGGATACTCCGACATCAGTGAACTCCCCCCGACACACGGTGCGTCGTTAGAGTTTTTCGCGTCATTGGGTCTTCGCGTGAATGCACTTTCGCAAGTCGCCAGTGGTATTGATGAAGTGCTGAAACTTGTCGACATCTGGGAAGAGAAGCGACGCACTCTCGACTACGAAACCGATGGGTTAGTCGTGAAAGTAAATCGTCGTGATTGGCAAGATGCTCTCGGAACGAGGAGCAAATCCCCGCGGTGGTTGGTCGCCTATAAATTTAGCGCTGAACAAGCAGAAACAACCTTAGAATCGGTAGATTGGCAAATCGGACGCACTGGGGCCGTGACACCAGTAGCGAATCTATCTCCCGTGTTGCTCGCGGGGACGACAGTGAAGCGGGCGACCCTTCATAACGTCGATGAGCTGGAGAGACTCGGTATCAAGATTGGTGACCGAGTGATGATTCAAAAGGCGGGCGAGATCATTCCTCAGGTAATGCGAGTCGTCGAGGGTCGGCGTGACGGCAGCGAATGCGCCATCGACATTCCAAAGTTGTGTCCTGCGTGTGGAAGCGAGTTAGTGCGCCTCGAGGACGAGGTGGCACTTCGCTGCGTAAACACCGCGTGTCCGGCGCAGGCTCGGGAAGCGATCATTCATTATTCCTCGCGCAACGCCATGGACATTGATGGGCTTGGAGAGAAGGTCGTCGATCAACTGATGGAGGCCTCGCTCATCAAGTCCATCGCCGATATATATACTATCAATGTCGACCAGGTCGCTGCGTTGGATCGGTTTGCGGACAAGTCTGCTGAGAATCTCATCAATGCCATCGAGGTCAGCAAAACGCGACCGCTCGCGCGGTTCCTGTTCGCACTTGGCGTTCGTTTCGTCGGTGCGACAACTGCATCCGACTTGGCGAAGCACTTCGGGACCCTTGGGAAGTTTCGAGATGCCACGTACGATGAGTTGGTTGCTATCGATGGAATAGGTGAGCGGCTGGCACAGAGCATTCGGGACTTCTGGGAGAATGAGAGCAATAGTCAACTCGTGGATGAATTGATTTCCCATGGTGTCAACCCGCCACCGGATGAATCGGCAGCGGAGCGTGAGGCCCATCGATCCGATCACTTCGACGGAAAGAAGTTTGTACTGACGGGAGAGCTTTCAACTATGAAGCGTAGCGAGGCAAAGAAAGAAATCGAGAAACGCGGCGGGAAGGTCAGTGGCTCGGTAAGCAAGAACACTGACATCGTGATCGCAGGCGACAACGCTGGTAGCAAATACGACAAGGCGATGGAACTAGGTATTGTGATTTGGAATGAAGACCAACTGAGTAGTGCGCTTCAGGGATGAGTGAAGAAGTAACGGAGACATGGAAGTCAAGAGCGCGGGAGCTCTTCTGGAATCGGGGTTCGTTATTCTTTGCGATTCTATTGCTGGGTCAGGCTGTCTTTTTTGTAGGCGTCGGTTGGACTTGGTCTAAAAACGTTTGGCCGACACCGATTGATGATTCCTACATTCATGCGGTTTACGCTCGTAATTTTGTGCGAGGGTACCTGTTTACCTGGTCAGTTCCAGACGGATACAGCAAGGGCGAAACATCGGCAGTCTATCCACTGTTGTTGGCTCCCGGGTGGGTAATTGGATTTCGAGACCATCGGATCATGGCGTGGGCCGCGCTCATCAATATGGTGTCGGCATGGCTAGGTTGCTGTTTGATCTATGACATGATGAAACGCCACATCTCGGCGATTCTATCTGCTGCGATTGGTTCCATGGTATTGCTATGCGGACCCACGGTTTGGGGCGTGTTTAGTGGTATGGAGATTGGCGTCGCGCTCCTCGGCACATCTTGGATATTGTGGAGCTTTGACCGACTCTGGCACGAGCCACCGACTGTGCGTGCAGTGTGGATTCATATCGCTGCTGGTTCCTGGCTAGTAGCGATGCGCCCCGATGGTGCACTTGTTTATGGATGCATCACTATATTTGCTATAGTGAAACATTGGCGCGTGCTTGGTTGGCAGATTCTATCACTCGTGTTTGTTCCTGCCCTGCCGGTCCTTCTCTATTTCTTGCTAAACAAAGTAATGACTGGAAGCGCGGAGCCGAATTCTGCGGTGATTAAAAGCTTCTGGAAAATAGAGTACTATTCATTTGATGTGAAGTACGCGATTTGGCGCGAGCAATTGGTCCGCCTCCCGCAGCTTGTTTCCTCCGCATGGTTTGGTAGTCGTGCGGTCATGGGGTGGAATTTCTTGCTTCTAATAGGCGTGGGCGCAATGTGCACGCTCGCTTCGAAACAATGGCGCGGACTGATCCTCGGAGGTGGCCTCGCTCTAGCAGTCGTGTATCTGTTTCAAGCGGGGCAGCGAGACCCGGCTGGCGGGCCGACTGCCAGATACCTTTCCCCATGGGCACCAATTCTGTTTACGATCGTGGGGGCGGTTTGCGCGAGTTTCGAATCGCTCATTCGCACGCGTTTTTCGAGTCATGCGAAACTCCGCGCCGCGTTCGTTCCCGTGGCATGGATACTCCCCCTTGTGCTCATATACTATATGTCTTTCGGAATTGCATTCTCGCATCACCACTTCCTGAAAGATTCGCGCCGGATTGCGACCTATCAGATACCAATTGCACGCGAAATGCGGCGACTCGCCGACGCACAGCCGGAGCGCACTTTTCGGTTTATGACGCACGAGGGCGGCGCCCCGATTTACTTCTCTGACCTGCCGGCGATTGATATCCTCGGGCTCTGTTCTCAGATCGAAGGGTACCCTCTTCAGACCGCACATATTGAAGACGCCATGGCGCCCTTCGAAGCGCTCGAATCTTCATGGCCGCGCGAGGATCTCCCCGATTGGACAGTCATGTTTACGTCGCTCTGGGGGATTCCTCCTTACGTCGATGAGAAACTCTACGACCCCTACGACGACGGAGAGGCTGCGTTTAGCATGACGGAGCGGCTTGCTCTCTTTCGGTTTCCGAAGGAACTAGTCGGCGCTGGGCATCCCTTGCCGACGCGCGTTTCAGAAGCGGGCTGGCGCGTCGTTGATCGGCTCGATATCGTCGATCGCGTGAGTGAGAATACCCACGGATTCCGGATGCCTCCTGCTGGCGTGACGTTCCTTCATGAGGTCGCTACGGTTTACGACACCAATGAGGGCGGCGATGTTTATGACATTGGCAGAGGCCTTCGCCGACCAATGAGCTTCAAACTGAGCGGACTCGAACCGGGCAAGCCGCTGAAGCTCTACGCGCGAGCCATGGTTCGCTCGGATAGCGAAGTATCAATTGAGGCGGGTGACATGCTGAGCACTACTCTCGTCGAGGGCGAACAGGAGACGAAGCTTTCGCTCCTGTATGAAACTGATGCCTGCGCGGCTGCCGTGATGGACTTCAAAGTGTGGCAGGAAGAGCGTCCAGCAATCGTCATCGCGCACCTCTGGGCAATTCAGCCGGAGTAACTATTACCAGAAAGCATTTACCAGTATGAGCACGTTGGAGCCGCGTCGCGCGCCACTAGTCAGCATGACCGACATCGTTTTTCCCGAAGATACGAACCAATACGGCACCATGTTTGGTGGCGGTGTGATGGCCATGATGGACAAGGCGGCGTTCCTGGCGTCGGTTCGGTTCGCGCGCTGCGCCTTCGTAACGATCAGCAGCGACGGCATTCAGTTTCTCGCCCCGATTCGGCAGGGTGATCTCGTTGAAGTCGCGGCGCGGGTTGCCTTCGCCGGAAACACGAGCCTCGTCGTGAAGGTAGAGGTCTGGCGCGAGCCTGCATTCGAGGGTTGCTCGGAGATCTGCACGGAAGGCTGGTTCGCCATGGCCGCCCGCGATCAGGACAACAAACCGGTGCAGCTCCCTCCACTTCGTTTGGAAGGCGAGGGTGACGAACAACTGGCTGCCCGGGCGAAGGAATTCCGCGACAGATCCATTCGCGGTCAGGACGAAAGCCCTCGTTTGGCGAGAGGCGATTAATTTTTTTCAGTAACGATGCGGAATAACTTGACGGTGTAGGGTGGCGAAGTCGATTCGGAGTGCTGACTGAGATTCGCTCCCGAAGGATGCACCCATGAAGATTCGCTACCTGCTCTTCCCTATCATCACTGCTGCTGCGCTATTGTTCCCTGCGGTCGGCACAGCGCAAACTGCCGACAATCCGTTCCTTGAAAAAGACGGCCTAGCGGTCGTTGAAATCGAGTCGGTTCCAACCAACGGATGGTCGAAGGAATCAAGCGTCGGTGGCTATACCGGCGACAGCTATTACGTCTGGCAAGGGGCCGACTACTTCGGCCAGGGAGGCGTCGCCCCCCTAACCTACCACGTGCGTATCACGAATGGCGGTACCTATAACCTCAAGGTTCGCAACCACCACAGCCACCACGACAACACCGAAGAAAACGACATTTGGGTCAGCATTAACGGCAACGGATGGACGAAGCTATACTCCAGCACGGCCTACCAGTGGACGTGGCATTCGCGACTAGAGATCGGCCACAGCCACTCAGACCCTCGATATGACCTTGGCCCTGGCGATCATCGCATCCAGATCAGCGCGCGTTCGCGTGGTTTCCGCATCGACCGCTTCCACCTCTACCTCGACAGTTACAACAACCCTCTTGATACGAGTCACCCTCAATCGGAGACGGCCGCCGCTGCGACACCGACGCCGACTCCGACACCCACGGGGACGCCGACGCCAACTCCCACCCCGACACCAGCACCGAACGTGTATGAGTTCGACTTCTCCAATGGTGCAATGGGATGGCAGTTCAATGCTCCGGCAAACTTCAATCCTTCGTCGGGCATCCACATCGCAGATTCGCTGCTAATCACGACGGCGACGAACGACAACGTCTTCGGCTTTTGGGACTCTCCCATCGCCCACGTTCCCGGCTCGGGGCCAAGCGGCAGCAATCCTCCGATCTACGAAGCGGACTACGAAGTCTACAGCTCCGTTGATCAGGTCATTAATCCGACGGTTCGCTTCCGCGTATCCCTGCCGGAGTGGACAGAAACTTACGCCTACGAGATCACCTCGGCCGGTGACGGCGCGTTTACGCCCTCTAAGTCAGGCTCGAACTACCGTCACTTCTTCTCACCATCAGGCCCGAATAACGCGTTCCGGACGAGCTTCGATATCCTGAACTTCAATCCGGGGGATGCGGCGGGGGCAGTTCTCGGCCTTCGCTCGGTGACCCTGACAAACCACAATGATACGGCCTTCTCCGCGCCGAATCTGGTTGCGCGGTACGACTTCACGCAGAGCAACTACGGATTCTCGCCTCGCTCTGCGCCGCCGCTGATTTCGCCGCAATTCAGCCGCAACCAGTACGGCCTCAGCATCAAGGGTGCGCAGACAAATTCAGGAGTTCAGTTCGGCTTCTGGGGCATCGAGAGCGGCATCGCCCTGCGCCCGGATTCACTTTACGAGATTCGCTTCGACGTGACCTCCGACGCGTACGCTTCGCAGGTGGGCGCGCTGCCCGCGTTCCGTGTACGCGTAAACGACAGCAGCTTCCAGAGCGCGGTGTACACCGTGGTCGAATCTGTCGAGGGCCGGACGGTGAAACTCCCCCACGGCTTCGTAACGAAAACGTACCGCCTTTGGTACTATCCGGAAGGCCGCATCATGAACGAAACGATGAACCTCTCCTTCGACTACTTGTATGTCCCCGACATCGGAAACAGCACGGCGCTGACGTTGAGCCTGTCTGATATCGAGATCTACGAGTACAAGTAATCGCAGGCAAGACACCGAAGTACGAAAGCAACTCCCCCGGCGAATTCGCCGGGGGAGTTTTTGCGTTGTTTAGAGGGAGTCTACCGGAAGTGTCGGGCGCGCATGTAGTTCATGACGCGTCGGTTCATGCTGTTCAGCCGGCGGCCTAAAATCCGGGCGAGGTTGCGCATAAAGACGAGCCCGATATCGGGGCGCTCGTTGAAGTAGTCGCGAAGTTTGTCGGCGCGAATGACGGCGAACTCGCCGGGGACCAAAGCGATAATCGTCGAGGCGCGCTCGCCGTTGTCGATGAGGCCAAGCTCACCGAAAACTTCGCCGGCTCCCAGCTTGCTCAACCCGATTTCCATGAAGGGCGAGATGGACTCGACTTGAACCTCGACGCGGCCATCGAGAACGAGGTAGAGGTCGGCGCTCTTCTCGCCTTCTTCAACAATCGCCTGCCCACGGTAGGCGGAAATTGTCGACGTGAATCCAGCGATGCGCTCGATCGCGGTTTCGGCCAGATCGGCGAACAGCTCCGTTGATCGAAAGAACGTAACGAGATCAATCTCGCCGTTCTCCAATCGTGGTAGGCTTTCACCCGGGTTTGTCATGAGCGCCATATTTCCTCGAAGCCCCCGCCTCCAGCTGTCCTGAGAGTGCCCCATAGAGCAAAACCCTCTCCACCAGCACGACTTTCCTCACGGCCTTCCAAGATCGGCCTCGAAAGCGCTTTGGCGGTATGAACCGGATGCATCGACATCATTCGTGCCATCCGGAGTGCACCAATTCGTGCGTGGCGGCAAGGTGAAGATGGTGCACCGCTGCAACGGGGAGGGAGTTAACCCTTCCAATTCTTGGACGTTCTCTTCAAACGATCCACATACAACCAACCGGGAAACTTATCGTCCAGCAAAAGTCCAGTCAATGCTTCTGATGCAATGCGATGAGTTCCCAGACCGTGGCCGCTGAACCCCACGATAAAGGCAACGCGGCCGTTGGTATCTGGCAGCCTGCCAACGATCGGAAGGTCATCGTCGCTAAACCCGAGAATCCCGGACCAGCGCCGGGTCACGTTCGCGTCGGCCCCGCCGGATAGCTTTGGGAGCAGGTCCGTTTCGAGGTAGCGCAGCACCCGGTCATTGTTTCCGAAGTTCCAGGTGCTTTCGCCGTCGATGTCTTGGTTGCGCGCGCCGCCGAGCAGCAGCCGCCCATCGGGCAGCTGGCGCCAATACTCGAAGCCCTCGCGGGCGTAGTAGATCCCATCGCCCCACAACCCGTTGTCCTCGACACCGGGAAATTCAGCGAGAATCACCTGATTGCGCGCGCCGCGAATCTGGTACTCGCACTCGAACTTGGAGGCCACCCACGGTGCATAGGCGTTGGTCGCCAGAATGACTTTTTCGGCTACGGCATCCCCCGCCGACGTAGTCACGACGACTCGATCCGCTTCCGCGCGAAACTTTGTGACGAGGCCCTTCGTCCAAGGCGCGCCGGACTCGCCCAGCAGCGCGAGCAGGTACTGGGCGGAGTTGATGCCGAAGTCCGATTGGTGATGAATGTACCCGCAATCGTAAGGGAACTTTTCATGGCAGCTGTCGGACCAGCTCCATGGCTCGCTGGTCCATTCCTTGACAAGTGCAGCGGAGCTGGCAATTGCCGCGCGCTCTGACTCGTCGCCGCAGACGTAGTAGCTGCCGCCGTCCTGCGACCACAGCCCCTGCTCGTCGGCAAAGCTGCGGACCAAATCGCGGTTCTTTCCGGCGAGACGAAAGAGTTCCCGCGCGCCATCCTCGCCCCAATTCTTGAGCCAGTGGGGAAGGTCTAGTCCGCAGTTGCTGAGTACAAATCCGGCGTTCCTCCCGGTAGCGCCCCAGCCCGGACCCACCGCATCAATGAGCAGAATAGCGTCCGGCGATTCGCCTCGCTGTACGAGATCATAAGCAACTGAGCACCCAGCCAACCCCGCGCCGACGATCAACCATTTGACAGTCGCTGGCACAACATCCACCGGAGGAGGACACACGCCATCGGGCAACTCCCCCATCCAAAATGGAACATGCTCCGCCGCCTGCAAAACAGGATTCACCGAATCCAAAACCACACCCCCTGAATCAAGAGTTAGGGTAGCATCCGGATATTCGGCTTGTCGGTAAAGGTCATTCTGGCGTGGCCTGACTGGCCTGCTACCCCGCTGACTCTAGCAATCCGCTTTCGTCGATCTTGTCGAACTTCACGCTTACCAGTTTGCTGATGCCGGGTTCTTGCATCGTGACGCCGTAAATTGTATCGGCGAGGGACATCGTGATTTTGTTGTGAGTGATGATGATGAACTGGGTGAGTTTGGCGTATTCCTTGAGCGCGTCGCAAAGCCGCTGGCAGTTGACATCGTCGAGCGGCGCGTCGATCTCGTCGAGGATACAGATCGGCGACGGACGGAATTGAAACAGCGAGATCATGAGCGCGATGGCGGTCATGGCTTTCTCGCCACCGGAGAGCAGTGTGATGCTGCCGCCGATGTTCTTGCCGGGAGGTTGCGCCCAGATTTCGATGCCCGGTTCCGTGTCTTTTTCCTCGTCCATGACGAGGACCAAGTCGCCCTTTCCGCCGTTGAAGAGCCGACGGAAGTTTTCCTGAAAGTTGTGTTGAATCTGCTCGAAGGCTTCATTGAATAGCCGCGAGGTTGTCTCGTCGAGGCTGATGATCGTCTCGGTGAGCGAGTCCTTGGCGGCGATGAGATCGTCGCGCTGGCCAGTGAGGAAATCGAGGCGCTGTTTTTGGTCCTTGTACTCGTCGATGGCAGTTTCGTTGACAGCACCCATGCGCTGGATTTTTCCGCGCAGCTCGTTGACCAGCGAACGCAGCTCGTTGGGCTCGGTGATCTGGTCGTCCTTCTCGAAATCGCGAGCGAATTCCTCTTCTTCGGCGGCTTCTTCTGAATCGCCTTCTTCTTCTTTCGGCGAGGGCAGGAGTTCGCTCTTTTCCTCTTCGGCGTTCTCAAGCTCCTGGGCGATCTCCTGGATGGACTGCGCAAACTCGTCTTGGGCTTCCTGAGTGAGGTAGTTCATCTGCGCCTTGAGCTCGGTCGCCTGCACTTCGAACTCGCGCAGCTCGTTTTCCTTCACGTTGCGGTCGCGCTGGAACCCTTGCACTTCGGCGAGGCCCTGACGTGCTTCTCGGATCTTGGCTTCGTTGTCCTGTGTCAGGCTGCTGAGTTTCGCTTCCAGCTCGTCGCGCTGCTTCACGAGGCCGCCAAGAACCTGTTCGCCGTCGGTGATGATGACTTGAGCTTCGTCGAGCTCGCCGTCGAGCTGATCGCGTTCGGCGGATCGTGTGACTTGCTCGCTGCCGGCGCTCTCGCTTTGGGCGCGGACTTCGTGCAGCTTCTGGGCGAGGGCGCTGACGCGCTCGCGCAGGCCACTCAGTGACGCGCGGCCCTGCGAAACCTCTTCCATGAGCTCGCCGAGCTTCCGGCCACGGTCGCCGCTCTGGGCGTCGGTGTCTTGAAGGGTGCGCTCCTTCTCCTCGATACTCGAGCGAAGCTGCCCGAGGCCCTTGTCGCACTCCTCGATGGTTTCTTCGTGCTTCTGAAGATCGTGGCGCTGCTGGACATTGCGAGCCTCGGAGGCGGCGAGCGCGTTGCGACGCTCGCGGCTGCGGGCCTCGCTTGATTGCCAATCCTTTTCCGCGCGCGCTTCGGCCATCTGCTCCTGGTGCATCTCGTTCTGCAACTCGGCAGAACGCGCGTGCATCTGAGATAGCTGGTCCTTCATCGCGGCGAGCTGCTCCTGAACGCTCTTGCGGTCCTTTTCCAGCGCTTCAGCTTGGTCGCGGAGCTGACGAATCTCTCGGGTGCGAGTGAGCAAGCCTCGCGATTGGTGCGAGCCGCCGGTCATGACGCCGCTGGGGTCGACGAGCTGACCATCGAGAGAAACGTACCGGTTGCGGATGCCCTCGCGCTGGAGCTGCACGGCGATAGGAAGTTCCTGCACGATGAGCGTGTTGCTCAATCGGCGGTCGACGGCCTTCTGGATCACCTTGTCGAACTCGACAAGATTCCGCGCCAGGCCGACCACACCGGGCCGATCCATGATGCGGTCGAGGTGGCCAGTGTTGATGCGCGTTTCGAGCAAATCGATGGGGAGGAACGTCGCCCGGCCTACCTTGCGTTGCTTGAGGAACTCAATCGCTGCCCGCGCGTCCTTTTCGCTGTGGGTGATAATGTCCTGAAGCGATCCCCCGAGGGCGACCTCGATGGCGGTTTCGTATTCCTTGGAAACTTTGAGCGCGTTGGAAAGGACGCCGATGATGCCGTCGAGGCGGCCGCGCTGGGCCTCCTGCATGACTTCCTTCACGCCGCGGTAGTATCCCTCGTAGCTCTCCTCCAGCTCCTCGAGGGCCTGTAGCCGCGAAGTGGCTTTGTTCACCTGATGGGTAAGGCTGTCGAGGCGCTGGGCCAGCTCGCTGCGTTCCTTGTCGCCCGAGCTGATCGCGCCGCGAATGCTGCTCATTTCTTCCTGGATTTCCTTGAGCCGCGCCTGATGCGTGTCCATACGGGACTTGGCGGACTCGGACTCGGCGCTGGCTTCCTCGGATTCAGCGCGGAGCTTCTCCATGCTCTCTTGATGAGTCGCCAGCTCGACCCGAAGCCGCTCGATGAGCGACTCGGCGAGGCGGCGATCGTTGGCGACCTTGCTCTCGCGATTGCGCTCGGCCTGAAGCTCGGCGCGCATCTGCGCCTGGCGGGCAGTGGTTGACGGTGCGTTGCGGATTGCGCACGAAGGGCTTTCAATAACGGCGCGTATGCGGGAGGAGTGGCATGGCTGACTGGTCCAAGACATGGACTTACATCGACGGTGAATGGGTCGACGGCAATCCGCCGGTCGTGGGCCCGCGCAGCCATGCCCTCTGGCTCGGCTCCTGCGTGTTCGACGGGGCGCGGGCCTTCGAAGGTGTCGCGCCGGATCTGGACATGCATTGCGCCAGGGTCAACGATTCGGCCCGCGCGCTCGGTCTGGAGCCGACGCTAAAGGCAGGCGAGATCGTCGAGCTGGTCCAGGACGGCCTGACGAAGTTCGACAAGAACGCCGAGGTCTATATCCGCCCGATGTACTGGGCCGAAGAGGGCGGCTATGTGGGCGTGCCGCCGCTTCCGGAATCGACCCGCTTCTGCCTGTCGATCTACGAGGTGCCGATGCCAAGCCCGGCGGGCTTCCCGGTCTGCCTGTCGTCGTTCCGGCGGCCAAGGACGGCGAGGTACACACGCCCTACCCCAACGGCACCTTTCTGAATGGAATCACGCGCCAGCGCGTCCTGGCGCTGCTGCGCGACGCGGGCTACGGCGTGCACGAGCGCGTTATCCACTATCCCGAACTTCTGGATGCGGACGAACTGTTCTCGACGGGCAACTACGCCAAGGTGGTGCCGATAAACCGCATAGACGACCACGACCTGCAGCCGGGGCCTGTCTATCAGCGGGCGCGCGACCTGTATTGGGAGTGGGCGCACAAGTGAGCGCCCACCGATGCGACGAACCGGACGCTCAGGCCGCCTTCTTGTCCATCGGGCAGGTGCGCAGCCCGAGGATCGAATAGGCCGGGCACCAGCCCATCAGTGCGGTCAGGATCGGCACGACCCCGATCCAGCCGACCCATTTCCAGCCGATATCCGCCGGCCCGGACAGCGCGAAAGCGATCAACGCCAGCCCGACGACGATGCGAATGATCTTGTCGGCACTACCCACGTTCTTGACCATGAAGACCTCCGTTCACAAGCCGGCACGGATTGTCGCTGAAAACAGACGTCCCCGCCATGCGTCATGTCAACACTTCGAACCACGTCTCCATTCCCGATGCCTGATGCTCGAGCATGTGGCAGTGAAGCATCCAGCGCCCGGGATTGTCGGCGACGAGCGCAATCGTCTTTTCTTCCCTTGGCGCAACGAGGATCGTATCTCGGAGGACCCTGCTGGGCGCCCCTGAACCGTCCAGCTCGACGAAGTGGTGGCCGTGCAGATGCATGGCGTGCGGCCACAGCGTTTCGTTCACGAGCCGTATCGCCACGGGCTCGCCTGCGCTGGCAGACAGGAAGGGCTTCTCCGGCATGCCCGCGGTGCCGTTGAAGGCCCACACCATGCCGTGGTCCATGGCCAGGGTGCGACCGTCGTAGGTCTGCCCCTTGTAGACGGCTTCCGGGATGAAGCTCATCGCGCCGCCCGCCATGACCAGATCAACGGTCCTTTGCGGCTTTCCGTCCGGTATCCGGACCGGATTGGCGGGCAACGCCGGCGGCGTCTCCTTGCGCACCGGCTTGCCGGGGTCCCCGGACAGCTCGAAGGCCATGGCCTCGAAGGGCTCGCCGCTCGTCTCCGCGACGACGAGGCGGCTGCCCGGTTCGCCATCGAGGTCGGCGATCAGATCGACTCGTTGGCCGGGTCCCAGTTCCAGCGCGGCGGGCTCCAGCCGCGCGGGGCTTACCGGCTGGCCGTCGACGGCAACAAGCCACGGGTCGAGCGCGCTGAAGTCGAGCTGGAGGACCCGTGCGTTGCAGGTCGAGGCGATGCGCAGGCGCAACCGCTCCCCGGCGCGGGCCCTGACGGTGCCGTCGAACTTGCCGTTGATTGTCAGGATATTGCCGAGCCGGCCGGCATGCGCGGCATCGTGCAGATTGCCGAAGCTTGCGGTGTCGATCTGGCCGTTGTCGTCCACCCGCCAGTCGTCGAAGACGAGCGGGATGTCGTGGTCGACATCGACGGTGTCGGTCTCCTCGACGATCAGCAGGCCGTACAGGCCGCGGGCGACCTGGGGGCCGGAGCCATGAACGTGCGGGTGATACCAGAACGTGCCCGCATCCGGCACGGTGAAGCGGTAGTCGAAGCTTTCTCCCGGTGCGACCGGCGGCTGGGTCAGGTGCGCGACGCCGTCCATTCGGTTGTCGATGCGCACGCCGTGCCAATGCACGGTCGTAGGCGTATCGAGACCGTTTT
>JAUIJJ010000378.1 GCA_030431385.1 bacterium
TGAACGCCCTCACCCAACGCGTTTTGCAAACGACGGCGCTGACTCCGGCAGCATTCCGTCAGCGCTACGTCGAGGAGAACTCGAAGTACCATTCCGAGACCGAACGTGAAGGCCATTGGGTCAGCGAGTTCAACATCCTGCGCGATTTTCCCGTTGTCGACCTGGAAGACGAGACCTGTGTCGCACCGTTTCCGCTCTTCGCGCTCACCCGCGCCATTGACGGCTTCTACTACGACTTACTCCACGAGTTCGCTCGGCGCAAAGTCGCCTCCGGGGCTAAGGATAACGCCTACGACAACGACATGAACAACACACTCGGAACGTTGTTTGAGCGCTACGTAGGCCGTCAGCTCAAGTTGCTACCTGGGCCGAACGACCAACTTCGCGGCGAGTTTCTGTACGGAAAAAAGAAAGAGCAGAAGCTCAGCACCGACTGGATTCTCTGTCGCCCTGGCCGGCGCCCGGTGCTGTTCGAGTGCAAGGCCCGCGAGGCGGTCCTTGATGTACAGCGGTATGCAGATCTCGATGAACTGCGAACCGAGGTCGGCAAGGCGCTGGGCAAAGCCTGTCGCCAACTCGTCAAGTTCATTCAGGCCACCGACGCCAAGACGCCCGGTCTCGATCAGTACTTTGGGCAAACCAAATTCATTTGCGCCGTGGTCTTACAGGCCCCGCTGCCCTTTCACATGGTGAAGGACATCCGCGACATCATTGAACAGGTAGCAGCAACCATGGAACCAGGCTGGAACGCGATCCGTGGACGAATTGCCTTTGTGCCGATGTCGGCGCGCGAACTCGAAACGGCCGTTGCGACCGAACTGGCAACGGGAGTGCCGATCGAGGACCAGCTGGAGCGATACGCCATTTACCGCGAGCAGGTAAAACGCATCGAGCGGTGGGGCGAGAATAACATGCCGGTCTTCCCACGGCACTTGGAAGAATTCCTGCAGGAAGAGTACGGGCAGAGTCAACGCATCGCCAACCCGCTTTGCACCGCAGCCTGGAATGAGTTCGCCGCATTCTGTCAACGGCGCATCTTTGACGAGGACATCGCCGTGGCGGACGCAGAGATCTTTGCGTTGACCCAGCAGCGAGCATATCAACTTTGGGAACAGCGCGGTCGGCCACTGTGGGACGACCTGCGCGACTGGTACGACGCCGAAGGGCAAATCCTCACTGACCCCGAGCTGGTGAAGCCGCCGCGCGCCTAGACTGACAATGTGATGGTTCGTCGAAGTGCGCTAGTGAGATTCGGATGTGCGATTGGTTAGGGTTACGTCGAAGGGAGAGGGAGTTGCCGTGGAGTTGCCAAAAGAAATTGCGGTCGCATTGAAGGCACTGGCGTGGGGCCCCGTCGCGGAATACCTCGCAGCCGCCGACGCGGACGCGCGGGAACGAGCCTCCGCGATAGTTGAGACCTTGCTCCGCGAAGGGTATTTAACGATTCGCCATCGTGACCCGAAGCTCAAGACGACGCGCGACGACTTTCTGGCCGCGCTGAACCAATGGGTTCAGGGGGCGCCGCTTGCCGAACTCAGAGACCGCCTCACCACGGGAGCGCGGAACGCCCAAATCGCCGAACTGCTCTACGAGTCCGTTTTGGCCCAGGTCGACGAGACTATCGAGAACCAATCGCCGGCCGCGGTGGCGTGGGCGTGCATTCAACTGGCGCACCAAGAATTGATGAAGTGTGTCGCCGCAACACGATCGTATTTGGCGACCACCAACGATGCGGACCCCTTATCGTTTCGCGTCAACTCGGGCGATGACTTGCCGAGCCGCACCCCCGATCATGTCAACTATGCCGTGGACGTCGTTCTGGCTCATCAGCTGCGCTTGCTCGCCTTCCAGAATCACTGGATTCGGTCCAGCCTCGTCGAGATTCCCGAGCCTGTTCCCACCCTGGCTCCGGAACACACGGCACAGCAGCTGCGAAAACTCGCCGCCATTTGGCACCAGGTCGAATGCTCCGAGGCAAAGTGTCGGCTGTTTGGCGGAGAGATCGAGCAAAGAACGATAACCCTGCCGCTACCCGCTGGCCCCAAGACAATCCCGTTGTTTAGGTTCGAGTTTCCGATCGAATGGGAATGGGCCAATCACGTCGCCGGCGAGCGCCTGCGGCGTCAGATTTCTCAATTGCCTTCCACCGAAGCTCTCCCGCCAGGATCAGAAAGTAGCAGCGTGACGCCGTTAACGGCCCTCGAAGCGCGAGACTGGGCCGTGATCCACGAGTTGACCGGGACGCCGGTGTTACAGCACGAAGAGGAGGTCGCGGGTCTGCAAATCTGGGAATGGCTGCGGGGCTACACCGTTTTGCGGACCATCGCCACCAAACACCTTCATCATCCCACCCAGGCCAATGACCTGTGTATCTTTGCGGAATCCGCCCTTGTCGAAGCTCTGCATGTCCAAGGCTTGAACCAAGAGTCCGCCAGCCGGTTCATTGCCGAAGTTTCCCTGGCAACCGGCAGTGCGGACCTCCACGATTGTCCGCTGCTGCGCCTCGCCAACGGACACTTCTGCCTGATGATGTTTGCGGCCATGTTTCAAAGCGCCGCTCGACTCACGTTGTCTCAATGCGGTCGCCGCGGTCATCATTTTTCCGCCAAGGGCCCGGCGCTGGAAGCCGAGATGCGGGACCTGCTCGCGCAACACGGGATTGCCGTCGCCAGCGTCAAGCGCCGCGTGGAAGGCGAGCACTTGGAAATCGACTGCCTCGCGCTGTGGGACGGCATTCTCTTTGTGGTGGAGTGCAAAAACTACGCGCTCCCCAGCGAGTCGGTCCGGAATCAGTTCTCGTTTTTCCAGAACCAACGAAAGGCAGCCGAGCAGTTGTTACGCATCGTCTCCCTAGTGGAAGCGCATCCCGAAGTCGTACGCGAGGCGTTTCAGCGCGATGTTGCCTGGGAACGTGTGATACCGCTGGTGATCAATGGTTTTCCGTATTGCTATCCGGGAGAGATGAACGGTGTCTACTATTCTGATCGTCTCTCGCTGCGGCGTTTCTTCGCCGACGGCCAAGTCTATCTCCACCAGCCTGGGCGCGCTCGCTTGGCGGACGTTCCGACTGCGGGGGACGATATTCGCCTCTGGTCGGACGAACCGGGCGTGGAAGAGTTTCTGATGTTCTTGGAGGAGAATCCGCTGTTCAACCTGACTGCGGTGGAATTCAAACCGAGCCTCTTCCCCGTTCCGGTGTCACCTGACGTGGCAATGGCGACCATCATCTTTGGTCGCGGCGAGTCCATGTTTGATGAGATGCTCAAAACGATCGCCGCCCACCAGCCGAGCCAGCCCACGCCTCCCTAGG
>JAUIJJ010000379.1 GCA_030431385.1 bacterium
TGTTGCATGATCTCCAGCGACAGAATCAGACACCCATGCCTCGAGATCAATGGAGCCATTGGAGGCGGTGATGGTTAGATCGAACTCGATGTCGACGGTCGAGGAGGAACCGACGCCGGCTGGCCCCCACTCAATCCCCGTGCCTGCGTTGTAGGTGGCGAGCGAGGTGGAGCCTCCCGTTGAGACCGAGGCGTTGACGTACTCGGCTCCGGTTGGGATCGCGAGCAACATGCTCGTGCTGACGCTTGCGGTGCCGCTGTTCGTGATTGCAACGGAGGCGCGATAGGTGCGGCCCTCGACGACCTCGACTCGTTTGAGGTCGATGGCGGTCGTTGCGAAGTCGGGCTGTGCTCCACAGAGAACTGGAATCGTCACGAATCCGATGGCGACGCTGAAGTCGCGGAGTTTGCGGAGTGCTCGCATTTATTGCTCCTCGCGATAATGGCTTGCTCTGAATACAACGGAGGCTTCCTCGAATGAGGAAGCCTCCGGATGATTAGTTCCTCGGACAGGAGCGCAGTCTTAGAACTGATTCCAGCCTTCTACTAGGTTGAAGTTGGAATCCCACTGCACGACAGCTGGGCCATGAAGTGACGGAGTACCGCTGGTGTCTATGTCTTCCAAGAAGTAGGCGCGAACCTCTCCCGAGGTGGCTGGGGTCGGATCGGTGAATTCGTAGGTTTCGGGGTATCCGGCGGCGGGTATGATCGACTTGTTGAGCCGCTCTCCGACTGTGTATTCACCAGCTCGGTGGGTGTCGGGAACGGCTCGGTAGACGTTGAAGCCTGCGTTGTCAATTTCCTCGATGGTTTTCCACGATAGGCGAATCTCGTCATCACCCGTTTCGCCAAACGCGACAAAGAAGTCGAGGTCTGCGAACAGGGTCTGATTGTAGAAGCCGAAGTCTTGATCGAGATTCTCTTCTCCCTGAACGAGTGTCAGAGTCTTGACCGCACGATCTGCGGCCGGCCCACCGTTGGGCAACTCCGTCAGGCCGACTGGAATGCTGGCAGACACGGTCTCGACGCGGTAATCACCGGGACGAAGGAGCCGCGATAGGTAGCGTCCATCGGTGCCCGTGGTAACTCTGTCGACGATGTCGTCAGCCGTGCCAAAGGTGTCGTCATCACCTGCCCATGTCACATCGAGCTGAATGCCGGAGAGGACTCGATCAACGCCGACATCATATTGACTATTGAAGTTCAAATCTTCCCAGCAGAGGTCGCCGAGAGATGCAGGGACGAAGGAACGAAACGACGAGATCTGAAGACCGATGTCCGCGTTGTAGTGGAAGCTGGCTCCCGACTTGTCGTAGATCAAGTTGTCGACATTAGCAATTGGAACAGCGTCGCGAATCCTAACGGTTGTCTGGACTTGATTGTTGTGGCCGACTTTGCCAGTTCCAATACAATCCAGGTACCCGGGTGATGTTGGGTCAGGGTCCCACATGCAGGCGTCGATGTACACGGAGTCATAGATGGTACCGATCGGGTCGCCATCGACTTCGTTGTCCGTGGTGAACTCGACGTCGAGATACTCGAAGACTTGGGGAGGAAAGTTGGACCATGTGGTGAGCTGCTCGTAGCCGCCCGTGGCGGTTTCGTTTTGCATGGTGAACGTGTAGATTTCGCCAACGAAGACATCATAGGTGTTCGTCGAGGGGTTAAAGACCCCTGGTTCGGCGGTGAAGGAGAGGACGGCGTTTCGTGCCTGAGAGCGAAGTCCTTCGACGTACAACTCGCGCGGCCTAGGAGTTTGGAATGGGCCAGGGGACTCGTTTGAAGTGACTTCAAAGTAGAAGCGGCGCCTCGTATCGAAGGCAGTGTCATCCCTCGCGACTGTGATATTGAACCAGAATTCGTAGGATTCGCCATCTGCGAGCATCGGAACTGAGAAGGCATTGGCCCCTGTTTCGAGACTGATGAATGGGCTTGGGGTGTATGGGTTGGGGTCGGCAGGATACGCCACCGAATCATCCCAATTGAACGTGCAAAGGACGTTTGTGAGGTCCATGCCACTCTGGTTCGTCACGCGGATGGCCGATGGAAAGGTATCGGGGCCCTCATTGTCAGGCGGCTCCGGCTTGTTATGATCCAGACCGATCACATTCCATGTAATCGGGTCGATTCGGATGTCCTGAGGGCTGGCGACTGCGGCGATCATCGTAAAGAGAACCAGCATCACCATCGAGGAAATCGTTTTCATTCCGTATACCTTTCGAGGCCGCTCCGGCGCTTGGTGCGCTGAGGCGCCTTTAACCTTGGGGTCATTGTAGTTTCGCTGCCTGTTAAAGGAAGCGGTACGCTCACCCTTCGGTTTTTCCCTATCCAGTCAAGGCAGTTTCCCTAGTTTTTTGGTCAAAGCCAGTTTTCTGTAAAAAACCATGAGGGGAATGAGTTTACGGGGAGCCTCGGGTCTCTCGGCTGCGTTTTGGCGGCTGATTGCTGGGGTTGGGAGCGATGATTTTCTTGTGTCGGGCAAATTTGTGATTGTTTTCACAAAGGGCGCTGTGAAAGCTCATTCACTGGCAGTTGAGCCAAATACAGAATCGGTCCTACCTTAGATGAGTTTCGCCGAAATGCCGCCTACCGATGGGGAAGCGGAACGAAAAATTAT
The DNA here is from genome assembly GCA_030431385.1 of bacterium. Lineage (GTDB taxonomy): Bacteria > Sumerlaeota > Sumerlaeia > SLMS01 > SLMS01 > JAUIJJ01. The sequence continues at coordinate 2,617 of JAUIJJ010000379.1, forward strand.
TCCTCAGGCCGTGATCAAGCGGCTGTCGCTCTATTCGCGTATCCTGCAAGACCTTGAATTGGAAAACGTGGAGAAAATCAGCTCTGCCGATCTGGGCAGGCGGCTGGGGTTTAACTCCGCGCAGGTCCGGAAGGATCTGGCGTGCTTTGGCCAGTTTGGCGTTCCGGGTTTTGGTTACTATGTCTCGGACCTGCGCAAGAATCTGCGCTCGATTTTGGGCAAGGATCGGACGGTGCGCGTGATCCTGATTGGCGTTGGTAATCTGGGTTCCGCGCTGATCTCTTATCACGGGTTTACGAAGCAGGGCTTCAAGATGATGTGGGGTTTCGAAGCTCAGCCGGAGGCGGCGACTCAGCGCGTTCGCTCGGAGGTTCCGATCTACCATGTTGATGAACTGGAATCGAAGATTCAGGGCGAGAGCGTGGACATTGCTGTGCTGGCGGTCCCCGCTACGGAGATTCAGTCGATCGCCGAACGCGTTGTGGCGGCTGGGGTTAAGGCGATTCTGAACTTTGTTCCGGCGCGTATTGAGGTGCCGGAAGAGGTGCAGGTTCGCTATGTCGACTTGGCGCTTGAGTTGGAAAGCCTGAGCTACTACGTGCGCTAGTTCCTCGACTCTTCGAGTACATCAATCATCGTATAGACTTTGCCTCGTGCGCCGGCTGCGACTTTCCTCATGAGG
>JAUIJJ010000380.1 GCA_030431385.1 bacterium
ACTTGAACCTCCTGCGCACCATCCAGCGAATGCACCGGCTGCTCTTCGAAACCGCTCGGGACTTCTATCCTTCCAACACCGGTCGACAGGAAGAACTGCGTCGCGGCCTGGCCGACCAACTACTCCACAACGGACTCCAGCGCTACGATCGGCTCCTCGATGAGATGGAAGCCATGCACGAGTTGTTCGAGCGTCACCTCAGCTAGCGGACCACTGGAGCGCTCCAAGTCGGCGCGCGCTTTCCACTTCTACCTTGGCCCCCCGCGCGCCGAGCGGCGAGAAGGCGGCAACTCTCACTAGAACGGCCCCTTCCGATGACAGCTCCTCAATCGTTCCTTCCAGCCATGGAATCCATCGCGCGCGCCGCCGGCGACGTGCTCATGAAGCACTTCCGCAAGCTTGATGGCTACGAGAAGAAGGGGAGCATCGACCTCCTCACAGTCGCCGACAAGGAGTCAGAGGCTGTCGTCATTGAGGCGATCCGCCGACAGTTCCCCGACCACGCGATTTTGGCCGAGGAAGGCGGAAAGCTCGGCGACGAGTCGAGCGACTACCTGTGGGTGATCGATCCGCTCGACGGAACCACCAACTACGCCCACGGCCTGCGAATCTTTGCCGTGAGCATCGGGCTGGTCCACAAGGGAGAGCCCATCGCCGGAGTCATCCTCGCCCCGGCGTTCGACGAACTCTATTCCGCAGCCCTGGGCAATGGCGCGACACGCAATGGCGAGCCGATCCACGTCTCCGATACCGCTGTCCTGGGGGACGCGCTCGTCGTGACCGGCTTCCCATACTCCCGCGCTCAACATGCCGATTTGCTGGGTGAGATGCTCAAGGCGGTTCTGGTCAAGACTCAGGGGCTGACCCGCTTCGGCGCGGCGGCCTGGGACATGGCCTGCGTCGCGGCTGGCCACCTCGACGCCTTCTACGAGTGGGGTCTCCAGCCTTGGGACATGGCCGCTGGCATTGTCATCGTCCGCGAGGCGGGTGGTGTCGTGACCGGGCTACTCCCCGACGAGCCACTGGATCTGTACAAACCTCGCACCATCGCCAGCAACGGCCGCGTCCACCGCGCGCTTCAAGACGTATTGCTCACCGGAGGGGTCGAGCGAGTCCCCAAGTAGCGTTGCCACCGCGCGACGACCCACCCCGTTCCCTGCCGGACTGTGTAAATAATTACATAGCCCCCGCATAAATCCCTACAAATCAGCCTGTCGCATAGGTCGCACCGCATTGACTCCCTCAGTACTGGGAGTGAGACTACTATGTAGCGAGGTACCCGGCCCGATGGTTTCTCCAACCTCGCGAAAAGCCCCGAAGGGATGCCACCGATGAAGAACGGAAAGGGCAGCGCGCAGAGTAATACGGTCCTGATTTGCGACGATGAGAAAAACATGCGTCGGGTCTTGGAGGACATTCTCTCCGACGACGGCTGGGAAGTTACCAGCGTGGGGTCTGGCGAGGAGGTTCTCAAGCGCGTGGACGACGGGGAGACCTACGACGCCATCGTCATGGACCTCTCCCTCCCGGGCATGAACGGGCTGGAAGTCATCGATCAACTTGAGGAAAACGGCTGCGATTCCGGCCTCGTGGTCATCACGGCTTACGGGAGCGTCGAGGCGGCGATCCATGCCATGAAGCACGGTGCCATCGACTTCCTCATCAAACCCTTCGACAACGCGCGGATCAAGGGCGCATTGCGCAAGATTCGCGAGAGCCGTGGGCTACTCTCTACTGTTCAGCTGAGCCATCCCACACTCGTCGGCGAAGACAATCACCCGCTCAATATCGTCGGCCATGACCCTCGATTAACCAGCATCATCCACGTCGTCAAAAAGATCGCCTCGCTAAAGACCAGCGTATTGATCCATGGCGAGTCTGGCACGGGTAAGGAACTCGTCGCGCAGGCGATTCACTTCAACGGCGCGCGCCGTCACAATCCCTTCGTCGCGATCAATTGCGCGGCCCTTCCGGAGACGCTTTTGGAAAGCGAGTTCTTCGGCCACGAACGCGGCGCGTTCACCGGCGCTCACGCCCTGCAAAAGGGAAAGTTTGAACTCGCCAACCACGGAACCCTTTTCCTCGACGAAATCGGCGACATGCCGCTTTCACTTCAAGTAAAGTTACTGCGTGTTTTGCAGGAGCAAAAATTCTCGCGTGTTGGTGGTGAAAAGGAAATTAACGTCGACGTCCGGGTCATCGCGGCGACGAATCGAAACCTTGAGGAAGCCGTTCAACAGAAGTCCTTCCGGGAGGATCTGTTCTATCGTCTTAACGTGATTCCCGTCACGCTTCCACCGCTCCGTGAACGCAAGTCCGACATCCCGCAATTGGTCGATCACTTCATGAATCGTTTCGCGAAGAGGCATCATCTTCCGAAACTGGAATTGAATGACGACGACATGGAAATGCTTACCAATCATCCATGGGCGGGGAACATTCGCGAGTTGCAAAACGCCATCGAGAAGGCAGTGGTCTTGCAGGATAAAGACGCACTGTTTTCCGGCGCATTCAGTACATCGTCGCGCGACGATGTACCCGTTTCAGCTCACACCGGCGGGGGAGAAGTGGCCGTGAACGACGATCAGTTCCTCCTCGACCTGGGCGAGGACAGCACCATTCGTCAACTAAGCGAGGTCGCCGCCGACGCCCAACGCGCCGCCGTTATCCGTGCGCTAAAACTTTGCAAAGGAAACAAATCGGAAGCCTCGAAGCGGCTGGGTGTTTCTTACAAAACACTTTTCAACAAAATCGATGATCTACAGATTCAGATTTCAACGACAGTTGAGTAAGCACCAACCGTCTATGTACCAAAGGGGCGCGCGACTTGAGCGTAACAGAGCCTGAACCAAACCCGCTCCTGAAACTAGACCCCCGCCGGGGTCGTCACACTCTTGTCGCGATCTATCTACCGTTTTGTGTTTTCACTTTGTGTGAGGTTATGTTCTTGGTAGGCACCGAGTTTCGACTGGAATATCTCTGGGAACTCGGCGCATTCTGGGCGGTGGGGTCACTTGTTCTTCCCGCTGTCTTCATCGTTTCGGGGGCATGGTCAGTTTTCAGGAGAGCATTGGCTATTGAGAGTGGGGTTGGTCTCGATGAGGTTAACTGCACGATGCTCTCTGCGACCGAGGTTTGCGAGGGGCTCACGATCGATCTGAGAGCACACGCGTTCAGAGCGAATCTGATTTGCTCCTTTGCACTCTTCATTTGCGTTCTCGTCAGTATAATGGTTGGTAGTGGGCGAGGGGCGTCTGATATAGAGCTTGTCGGTTTCTTTTTATTGCTCATCCTC
>JAUIJJ010000381.1 GCA_030431385.1 bacterium
CCGTGCTCGCACGGCGCGCGTTCGTTATCCGGGTCTCGACACCATCGAGCAAAACCTCGGATTCGATTCCGTAGTTTGCCAGCACCAGCGCCTGCGAAAGCCCTTCGGTACTTGCCGGCTCGTAGATGTCCGCTTCGCCCGCTTCGTGAAGGTCGCGGATATTCTTTTTCTTTCTGGGAAGGCCTCTTCTGGATGCCAATCGCAGCTCCTGAACGTGTTTGGGGGCGGGGATTGAGGCGCGGGGCGCGGCCTCGATGCAAGAACTTTAGTGCGGGGGTCGGTGTTTTATCGGCTGGAATCGCGGGTTTTTGGCCCTACGGTTCATTTTGCTACACGGTGGCGCAACTTGGCCCTTGAAATTTCCCCAGCTTCCGTGATTGTATCATTGAAAGGGCGGGCATTGATCCGTCATCGTCACAAATAAATGGAACGGGCGCAACGTATATGGCCAAAGTTACTCTCTACTGGAAGCCGAAGTGCTCGACCTGCCGCTCCGTGAAAAAGTTTCTCGACGAGCAGGGGCACGAGACAGACCTTCGGGATTTGGAGGAATATCCTCCCCCCCGATCACTCCTCGAAACCCACATCGATGCGAAGAACGTGAAGGCGTATCTCAACACACGTTCGACTGCTTACAAAACTCACGGACTGAAGGACGATCCGCCGACGAAAAAGGGAGCGATCGAGCTGATGATGCGCGATCCCAACCTCATCAAGCGGCCCATCGTTGTTAGCGGCAAGAACGCGATCTTCGGCCCCGACTTCGACCTGATGAAAGAACTCCTCTAACTCAGGCTCAAGTCAACCACAGCAATCCATCCCCCGGCAGGCAACTGCCGGGGGATTCGCTTTTTACAGTCGATGAGTTTCCACGACCTCACCCATTGGCAGGGAAATTGTCTATTAGACCAAGAGCAGCAGCGAGCGCATGATTTGGTCACTTATCAATCGAAAGCCGTAAACTCATGACGACCGAAAGCACCGAACGAAAGAAGTCTAGAATCGTCATCATTGGCGGTGGGTTTGGGGGCGCCTATTGCGCCCGCTATCTGGAGAAGGCAACGCGCGATTCTCCTGATCTGGAAGTCCTGCTCATCGACAAGAAGAACTACATGATCTTCACGCCGCTGCTCGTGGAGGCGGGAACAGGAAGCCTTGAGCCGAGGCACGCGGTCGTCCCACTTCGCGAGTTCGTCCGCGATACCAACTTCCTTATGGCGGAGGTTCAGCGGATTGATACTGAAAGCCAGAAGATTCACTGCGTCGTTCCCGGCACTACCTACCATCGGGTTATTGAATACGATCACCTCGTCCTCGCGCCGGGGAGTGTCACGCGCCGACCGAATGTTCCCGGTTTGAAGGAATTTGCTTTTGAATTGAAGAGCCTCATTGATGGCGTGGCTCTTCGCGACCGAGGGATTCAGATGTTGGAGATCGCGAACAGCATCGAAGATGAGGACGAACGCAAAGCCCTCCTGCACTTCATGATAGTGGGCGCGAGTTACACCGGCGTTGAAATCGCGGGAGAATACTTGGCATTCCTCCACAAAGCCTCCCGCAGTTATCGAAACATCAAGCCCACCGATATCCACGTCACGCTCGTGGAAGTACTTGACCGAATCCTAACGACACTCGATATCGATCTCGCTCTCTTTGCCACCAAGGTCATCGAGAATCAGGGTGCCGAAGTGCTTTTGAACACTTCTGTTAAGGAGATCCGAGCCGACCAGGTAGAGCTCGATAATGGTCGAGTTCTCGACTGTCACACGCTGATCTGGACTGGTGGAATCGCGCCATCGCCGCTGATGGCTGAGTTGCCGTGCGAGCACGACAAGCGCGGCAACGTGATTTGCAATCCGGACCTCAGCGTAAAGGGCTTGAAGGGCGTTTGGGCCATCGGCGACAGCGCGTCCAATCCCGACGAAAACGGTGACGCCTATCCGCCGACCGCACAGCACGCGACCCGCCAAGGGACTTACGTCGCCAAGAATGTCATGCGAGTGATCAAGGGCGAGGAACCGGTCCCTTGCGTGATTAAGTCGCAGGGAAGTCTCGCCGCACTGGGTTGCCGGACCGGAGTCGCAAATGTGCTAGGTGTGAAGCTGTCAGGCTTTCCAGCCTGGTTCCTGTGGCGAACTGTCTACCTCATGAAAATGCCAACTTGGTCGCGCCGTATTCGCGTCGCACTCGATTGGACACTCGATCTGTTTCTTCGAGCTGACATCGTCCAACTGGGCGTTCACGGCGTGAAGGTCAGCGAATCGGACGTTCCGATTTCGACTCGCGGTGAGGGTGAACAGAAAAGGCACGGCTGACAAACCGCGCTTCACCGTTGCCCGCAACGGTCTCGCACCGAACAGTTATCTTACACCTATCAGGAGGATCAAACGATGCCACTGGATGAGAAGCAAGACGCGCTTTGTGCGAATTCGCCGGCCGACTATTCGTCGCTCCGTGCCTTGTTTGTGAATTGCACTCTGAAGAGGTCGCCGGAGACTTCGCACACTCAGGGATTGATGGATGTCTCGCGCGCGATCATGGAGAAGAACGGCATCTCCGTCGACGTTGTGCGCTTCGTGGACCACGACGTCGCCTTCGGAGTGTACCCGGACATGACTAAGAAGGGCTGGGCGAAGGACGAGTGGCCGGCGATTTCCGAGAAGGTCTCTGATGCCGACATCCTTCTCGTCGGTTCGCCGATTTGGCTGGGGGAAAAGTCGTCGGTGTGTAGTCAGTTTATCGAGCGACTGTACTCTGAATCCGGCAAGCTCAACGATGCCGGTCAGTACTCATTTTATGGCAAGGTGGGAGGTTGTGTGATCACCGGGAACGAGGACGGCGTGAAGCACTGCTCGATGGGGATTCTCTACGCGCTCCAGCATGTCGGGTTCACGATTCCACCGCAGGCCGATGCTGGTTGGATCGGGGAAGCGGGGCCGGGAGCATCGTACCTCGACCCCGATTCAGGCGGGCCGGAGAACGACTTCACTCAACGTAACACGACATTCATGACTTGGAATTTGATGCACTTTGCACTGATGCTCAAAGAGGGTGGCGGCATTCCCGCCCACGGCAACCAACGATCACAATGGGACGCAGGCTGCCACTTCGACCACCCCAACCCTGAGCACAGGTAGGGCGGGCGAGGGGTAGTGAGCGATTCTAGCGGCTACTCGTCGTCGTCCCCTGTATCCTCGGTGGCGACGGTGAGCTCTTTGAGGTCCTTACCCGGCTTGAAGGTCACGACCTTATGCGGCGGAATTGGATATGTGACTTTG